>JBCCAW010000207.1:0-9253 GCA_039814655.1 Myxococcota bacterium
ATGTTCACCGCGTCGAGGTTCGCCTCGAGGTGCACCACGTCGTGGCCGATGGGCGCGGTCTCGAGGAGATGGCTCGCGCGCTCGGCGGCGTTGACCATGGCCAGGAGCGTCCTCTTGCCCCGGCGCGCGGCCGCGAGGGCGGGCGCCGTCGCCACCGTGGTCTTGCCCACGCCGCCTTTGCCGATCACGAAGAGGAATCGGTGGTCGAGCAGCGTGTCCACGGCCCGGTCGTAGTCATGGCGCTCGCTTCCGGCAACCGCGAAGGCGCGTCTCAGCCGCTCAAGAGGTCGATGCGCGCGTCCGCGCCGACGCGCAGCGCGCCCTTGCGCAGCTCACCCTCCGCGTGAATCCGGTCGTAGCGGCGCAGCTCGTCGAGGGCGGCGTTCGCGGGGCTTCGATGGCGGTCGAGGCGCCGGAGCGTGACCAGCGTACGGTCCGGCCGGCAGAGCCAAAGCTCCCGCTTGCCCTTGCTCACCAGCGGCTGGCTCACGACTCGGTCCCCGGCGGCAGGCGCGCCGCCGCGGGCGAGCACCAGATACGCCGAGGTGCTCCGCTCGAAGCGAAGCCCGGCCTCCCGGGCGACCTCGGCCAAGGCCGGCGGGAGCCGCTGCGGGAACTCGTCGTGGCACCAATCGCGCTCCCGCGCGAGCATGGGGCAGGGGCCGGCGTGCGGGCAGGGCGCCAGCAGGTGCCAGCCCGTCTGCACCAGCTCTTCGCGCCAGCTCATGAGCGCCCGGGTCACGGGCCGAAGCGCCGGCTCGACCACCACTACGGCGCCGCCGGGCCGAAGGCGTCGCGCGAGAGCCGCCATCAGCTCTTTCCGTGCACCCGCGCCGAGCTCGTTGAGCACCAGGCCGAGCAGCACCAGGTCGAAGGGCCCGTCCGGGAGGTTGCGCCGGGCGTCGCCCGCGCGCGTGTCCAGCTCGAAGGGGAGGGGGGCGTGCGCGGCGAGGCGAGCGTAGGCCTGGAGAGCCTCCCGGTCCCGGTCGACGGCGGTGACCCGAAAGGAGGCGGCCCAGCCCCGGGCGGCGGCCTCTCTCGCGGCGCCGAGTCCCGTCGTGCCCACGCCGGCGCCCAGGTCGAGCACGCGCCAATGCGTCCCGAGGCGCGGACCCACGGCGGCGAGGGGGCGCGCCACCTTGGCCAGGTCGCGGACGAAAAAGAAGCGAAGCCGCGCCTGCAAGGCGTCCCGGGCGCCGACGGTGCCCGCGATGTCCGCGCGCCGGCGCGTATAGGTCGCGGAGAGCTCCGCGACGAGCTCGGCGAGCGGCCTTGCCGGCGGCCCGTAGAGCGCGTCAGCGGCCTCCGCAGCGCGGGAGGCCCAGAAGGCGAGGTCGGTCGCGTCGCGGGTCATGGCGGGGGCAAAACGCGCGTCTTCGGCGCGGCTACAGGCACTTCCTGTGGGAAGCGCTTGTTTTGGGGCTAGCGTGCCTCAGACTCCAGCGGTCACGTCGCGCGCGTCGCGTCGTCCCATGAGAGCGCACGTCCATGAGCGCAGCCTCCTTTTCCTCCGCGAGCCCTCCCGCCGCTCCCCGCACCCCCGCCTGGACCGGCCCCCTGTGGCATGGCCTCGGGGCCCTGAGCACGCTGGGCTTCGTGGCCACCCTCGGCCTCACCTTCGCCTACGCCCCGGTCGAAGCGCAGATGGGAATCGTGCAGAAGATCTTCTACCTGCACGTGCCCGCGGCGCAGGCGATGTACATCGGCTTCACCGTCGCCGCCCTTGGCGGCTTCATGGTGCTCTACAAGCCGAGCGACCGCTGGGACGCGCTCTGCGTGGCCGGCGCCGAGGTGGGCATGCTCTTTTGCGCCATCGTACTCGTGACCGGGCCGCTCTGGGGGCGGAAGGCCTGGGGCGCCTATTGGGTCTGGGATCCGCGCCTCACGAGCACGCTGCTGACCGGGTTGCTCTACCTCGCGTTCCTCTCGCTCCGGGGCTCTGGCGTCGCCGGTGCCGTCGAGAAGCGCTTCGCAGCGGCGCTCGCGCTGGTGAGCTTCCCCATGCTCTTCCTCATCAAGTTCAGCGTGGCTCGCTGGCAGGGGCAGCACCCGCAGGTGGTCACGGGGCAGGGCGAGGGGCTGGCGCCGGCGATGTATCCGGCCTTCATCGTGGGCCTCGTCACGAGCGTGCTCCTGGTCGCGTGGCTGCTTTGGGCGCGCTACGGCGTGGAGCGCTCGCGGCAGAAGATCGCGCGTCTCGAGATGGACGCCGCGGAGCGCGGCCTGCTCGAGGAGGTCTACTGATGCGCTGGCTGACGCGGACGAGCTGGGGTCTCGCGGGGCTCTGGGCCCTCACGGGGGTGCTGATGAGCGCGCCGGCGTTCGCGCAAGGGGCGCGGGGCGCGCAGCCCACGGAAGACACGCGGGCCGCGGGCTTTCGGGCCATGGAAGGCGCGAACGTCGAGGACGTCCCGGGCGGCATGCTGCTCGTCGCCGCCTACGGCATCGCCTGGGTCCTCGTGCTCGCCTTCGTGTGGCGCATGGCCGGGCTCCAGCGCCGGGCCGCGGCGGATCTGGCCCGTGTGGAGGCGGCGCTCGCCGAGCGACCCGAGGAGCCCTGAGCGTGGGCGATTGGCCCCTCGAGCACCTCTTCTACATTCCGGCGATCCTGCTCGTCGGCGTGGCGTTGGGCTTTCGCCTCGGCGCCAAGGCGGCCCGGGAAGAGCTCGCCAAGCGCCGCCGCGACCGCATGCGCTGAGCACTCTTCCGAGCACGTCTAGGCGACGGCGACGCGCGCGCTGGCCATCACGCGCTCGCGTACGTCCACCACGATGCTGCCCGCGAGCCCTTCGCCTTCGAGGGCCCAGTGCGCGTCGGCCACGCGTGCGAGGGGGAAGCGGGCAGCCACGGGCTCCCGGAGCGCGCCGGCCTCCACGAGGGCCGTGATGTCCTCGAGCTCTTCCGGGGAGCCCGTGGCGATGCCGACCAGGGCCTTCGGGCCCCGGCGAAGGGGGTTCAGGGCCATCTCGAAGAGGCCGCGGAGCGTGACGTAGACGGAGATCGAGCGGCCCTTGGCGCTGAGAATGGGCCCGTAGGAGCGGAAGTGGTCACCCTCCGTGCAGTCGAGGATCGCGTCCCAACGCTCGTCCCGCTGGAGGAAATCCTCCTCCCGGTAGTCGATGCGCGCGTCGGCGCCCTCGAGCTCGGCGAGGCCGCGGTGGCCCACGGCCGTGACGTGCGCGCCGAGGTGCTTGGCGATCTGCACGGCCGGCCGGCCGACGCCGCCGGTCGCTCCGACGATCAGCACGCGCTCGCCGGCCTGCACCTTCAACCGTTCGCGGAGGAAGGCGAGGGCGGTTACGGCGCCGTAGGGGAGCGCCGCCGCGTCGGCGTAGCGGAGGCCCTTCGGCATCCGTGCGACGGCCTCGCCCTCGCCCGCGATCAGGTACTCCCCATAGCCGCCGCCGGTCACGAGGTTGCCGTACACGTCGTCGCCTACCGCGAAGCGCGTGACGTCCGTACCCACGGCCACCACGCGGCCGGCGAAGGTGGACCCCCCGACGGGAAAGCGCGGCCGGCGGATCCCGAACATCAGGCGCCCAAGGAGGCCGAACACGCCGGGAAAGTCCGCCGCACGCAGGCGCCGGTCGCCCTGGGTCACGGCGCTGGCGTGCACCTCCACCAGCACCTGGCGGGACCCCGGCGTGGGTCGCGGGACCTCGTTCACCTCGAGCACGTCGGGCGTTCCAAAGCGGTCGATGGTGGCGGCTTGCATCGTGTGTCCCATGGCCATGGCTCCTCTCGCGGCCCCTCGGGCCTCTCGAGAGCATCATGAGATACGATTTCGTTTCGTAAATCGGCGATTGTAGAACCCATGATATACGTTTTCGTATGGATTGGAGCCCGCTCACCTTCGACTGGAACCGGACGCGCGCGTTTCTCGTGACCGCCGAGGAGGGCTCGTTCTCCGCCGCGGCGCGCGCGCTCGGGAGCACGCAGCCGACGCTCGGGCGGCAGGTGGCGGCCCTGGAGGAAGACCTCGACGTGTCCCTTTTCGAGCGCGTCGGTCGCGGGCTCGAGCTGACGCCGACGGGCCTGGCTCTCGTCGAGCACGGGCGCGACATGGCCGAGGCGGCGATGCGCTTTTCGCGCGTTGCGGCCGGGCACTCGCTCTCCCTCGACGGCTCCGTGCGCATCACGGCCGGTGAGGTGCTCGCCGTTCACGAGCTGCCGGCGGCGATCATCGCCCTTCGGGCCCGGCACCCGGGCATCGCCATCGAGGTGGTGGCCACCAACGAGGTCCGGGACCTCAGCCGCCGCGAGGCGGACATCGCGCTCCGGAACTTCCGGCCGACGGAACCGGAGCTCGTGGCCCGCAAGGTGCGCGACGATCACGGCTACCTCTACGCCACGCCGGGCTATCTGGCGTGCCTCGAGGATGCGGAGACCCTCGAGGGTCTGTCCGCGGCCGAGTTCATCGCCTTCGACACGACGGACGTGTTCCCGCGGGGCCTCGCCGCCCGCGGCCTCCAGCTCACCCCGCGGAGCTTCCCCTACGTGGCCGCGAACCAGGCGGTGCAGTGGGCGCTGGTAACCCGCGGCGCTGGCATCGGCGTGATGATGGCCAGCGTCGGCGACGCGGACTCCCGGGTGGTCCGCGTGCTCCCGGAGGCGCTCCGCTTCGACGTGCCCATCTGGCTCACCAGTCACCGCGACGTACGGACGAGCCGGCGGGTCCGTGTCGTGTTCGACGCGCTGTGCGAGGCGTTGAGCGCCTAGGACCTCCGCCAAGGCGGGGCCCGCTTGTCGGAAAGCCGCGCCGATGGAGCCCCTGGGCTATCGTCGAGCGCGATGCGCGTCCTGGCCGTGGCAATGGTGGCCCTGGGCTGCGGCGGGCCCGTGGGCCCGTCGCCGCAGGAGCTCGAGCCCGAGGCGCGGGCCGCCGGCCAGCCCGAGCCCCCCCCGGCCCCGGAGACCGCGCCGGTACGCGACGCACCACTCGAAGCGCCGCTCGACGCACCGGACGACCTCCGCTTCCCGCCGAGCGAGGACGCCGCGGGCGATGGCTTCCTCCACGACGACCTCCTCGGGGCCCTCGCCAACGCCCGACCCCGGGAGTTCAAGCCCGTGGGTACGACCTCCATCGTCTTCCGCATGAAGACCCGCTCCCCGCACACGGCGGCCTTCAAGCCCCGGACGCGCCAGCACCGCTTCGGCTGGAAGTCGGAGATCGCCGCGTATCGCCTCGCGCGGCTGCTCGCCATGCCCGAGGTGCCGCCGGCGGTGGCCCGGCGCCTGTCCTTCCGCGACATCCGGAACGCGCTCCACCGGACCGTCGCCGAGGACCAGGGGGCCATCGACGCGCTCCGGGCCGGCATCCTATGGGAGCCGAACGGGACCGTATGGGGCGCAGCGATCTACTGGATTCCCGACATGGAGCCGCTCGAGCTCGACGCTCGGGGTACGCGCTGGGGCCCATGGCTCGCGCAAGGCACGCCCCTCGCCTCTGGGGACGAGGGGCGCGCCCGCGACGTGTCCCGCATGATCGTCTTCGACGTGCTCATCGGAAATTGGGACCGCTTCAGCGGCGGCAACGTGCACACGCAGCCCGGCGGTGGCCAGGTGTTCGTCCGCGACCACAACGCGGCCTTCGGGGCCCCGCTGCCCCGGCGCCTTCGCGACCGTCTTCTCGCCTACCTCGAGCGTGTGGAGCGCTTCTCGGAGGACCAGCTCCAGCGCCTCGAGCGCCTCGACGCCGACGCCGTGGCCCGGGCGTTGAGCGAGGATCCGGTGCACGAACTCGACGCGCTCCTCGGACCGCGACAGACCGCCGAGCTCCTGGACCGTCGCGACTCCATCCTGAGCTGGGTCGGTGCGCTGACGGACCGCTACGGGCACGACGCCGTGGTGTGTTTCCCGTGACCTATCCCCTCGTCGTGGCGGCCGTCGCCATCGGCAGCTTTCTCATCGGTTTGGGCGTCGGTCTCGCCATGGGCCGCTCCCGGGAGACGGCGCTCCGGCGCGCGCTGGCCACGCAGACGCGCGAGGCCGGGGAGCGCGCGCTGGCGTTCTCCGATACGGTCGCTCTTCCACGGGCGTCCCTCGGGCCCGACGCCCCCAAAGGCGAACTTAAGCATGAGTGACGACGTCCCTTCCGCGGCCGACTTCGGCCACCTCCTCGGACTCCTCGTCCACGACCTGCGCAACCCCGCGGCGACGGTCGGCGCCAACGTGGACTTCCTCCGCGAGGTCGAGATCGCCGACCCGGACGCGCGGGAAGCCCTGGACGACGTGGCCCTGGCCCTCGACGAGCTCAAGCGTGGCCTGACGCAGGTGGGCTGGCTCGCGCGCACCCTCGGCGGCGAGCGCGCGATGGCCGCCTCGGCGTCCGACGCGCGGCCCTCCCTCGAGCGCGTCACCGCGAAGCGTGGCGTGGCGCTTCGCGTCGGCGGAGGGACGCTCGAAGCCGCCGGCGGCGCGAGCGCCGGCGACTTGGTGCAGGTGCTCCTCGACAACGCGGACCGGCATGCGCGGGGCACGGAGATCCTCGTGGAGGCCGACGCGCGACCGGAGGGAGGCATCCTCGTGCGCGTCAGCGATGGGGGCGTGCCCGTCGCCCCCGCGCTCCGCGAGGCGGCCTTCTCCATCGCCGGGCAGCACGACGTGAAGGGCAAAGCCGAGGGCCGCTATGGGCGCTTCGCCGGACTCGTCGCCGCGCGCGCCGCCGCCGAGAGCCTCGGCGGAACCCTGCGCGCAGACGAACGCGACGGGCGCTGCGTCTTCGAGCTGGTGCTGCCGGGCGTATGAGCCTCCTGGCGCCGCGTTGGGTCCCGGAGGCGCTGCGGACGGCCTACGATACGGTGCTCGGGCCGCGGCCCCTCGGCGTTTGGGTGCTCGCGCTGGCGACCTTCGTCGGGTGCGTCGTCCTCGGCCGCCTGCTCGTCGGTGTGGTCTGCCGCCGGCTATCCCGGGTGGCCGACCGCACGGAGACGTCCGTGGACGATACGCTCGTCGATGCGCTCAGCGCGACCCGGCCCTGGTTCTACGGGGCGCTCGGGCTGCGCTTCGCCGCCGAGATTCTCGTCCTCGAGGGGCCCATCCAGAGCGCCGTACTCGGGCTGACGCTCTTCGCCGTCCTCGTCCAGATTGGTCTCTGGATCAACGCCGTGCTCCAGGCCGGCGTCGAGGGCTGGGTCGAGAGCGACGAGGAGCAACGACCGCGCCGGCGCACGGCGGCGGGCGGGATCGTGCTCACGGCCCGCATCGTCACGTGGACCGTGCTCCTGCTCGTGCTCCTGCAGAACGTCGGCGTGGAGATCACCGGGCTTCTGACGGGCCTCGGGATCGGCGGCGTGGCCGCGGCACTCGCGGTGCAGAACGTGCTTGGCGACCTCTTCGCGTCGCTTTCGATCTACTTCGACCGGCCCTTCGACGTCGGCGACTTCGTCGTCGTTGGCGAGTACATGGGCGAGGTAGACCGCATCGGGTGGCGCTCGTCGCGGCTACGCGGCCTCGGTGGCGAGCTGCTCGTCCTGGCCAATGCGGACCTCGCTCAGAGCCGCGTGCGCAACTTCCGTCGCATGTCCCGGCGCCGGGTCGTGACCCGTGTGGGCCTCGTTTACGACACGTCCTACGCCAGCCTCGAGGCGACGCCGAAGCTGCTCCGCGACGCCGTGGAGTCCGTCGACGGGCTGACCTTCGACCGCGCGCATTTTCAGGGCTACGGGGCCTCCTCGCTCGACTTCGAGCTCGTCTGGTACGTCGAAGACCGCGACTTCAACCGCCACATGGACCTGCAGCAAGAGGTGCTGCTGGGCATTCACCAGCGCTTCGAGGCGGCGGGGCTCACCTTCGCCTTCCCGACGCAGACGCTGGACTTCGCCGGGCCCGTGCCCCTCGCCTACGGCGACGACTTCCCGGCGGCTACAGCGCCTTGAACCCGGATACGACGACCGTGTCGCCCACCATGCCGATGGAGACCTCGGCGCCGCGCTTGGTGCCGCGGACCTCGGCCCGGAGGCCGTCGCGGCGAAGCGCGTCCGGCGCGTCGACCAGCTCGACCTGCCGGCCGTCGTCGGTGACGAGGGCCCAGAGGCCGCCCTCGAGGCCCAGCTTGCGCACGGTGCCGCGGTACACGCTCATGAGGACGGAGTGCGTCGGCGCGCGGGGCTTCGCAAGGGACAAAGCGCCTTGACGGCTCTCCCGCGCCCGCCGATGGTCCGGCCTATGGTCGACGAGGCCACGCTGCGTGCCCACCTCGAGCGCCTCGGGTGGCAGGCGACGCCGCACGGCGCCGGGACGCTCCGCACCGTCCATGAGACGGCGGAGGGGCCCATGACCGTTTATGTGCGCGTCGACGCGAACTGGGTGGTGGCCAGCGTCGTGCCCTTTTTGGCCACCGGCGGGGACAACAGCTTCGAGCTCGCCCGCTGGCTGCTCCGCATGAACCGCGACATGCGCATGTCCAAGTTCGCCTACGACGAAGACGGCGACGTCGTGCTCGTCGTCGAGCTCCCAACCGAATCCCTCGACTACGAGGAGCTCGCCGGCGCGCTCACGGCCCTCGTCGACGACGCGACGGGACATCGCGCCACGCTCCGCGCCGCCGCGGCCTCGTGAGCCTGCGTTGAGCGGCGGCAGCACCGGCGGGCTCTTCGATCGTGCGGCGGACCTCGACGCGCCGCTCGCGGAGCGCATGCGCCCGCGGTACCTCGCGGAGGTGCGCGGCCAGGCCCACCTCGTGGGCCCGGGCCAGCTCTTCTCGCGCCTCGTGAAGGCGGACCGGCTGCCCTCGATGATCCTCTGGGGCCCGCCGGGGACGGGAAAGACCACGCTGGCCCGCGTTCTCGCGGGTGAGACGGAGGCCACCTTCGAGCCCTTCAGCGCCGTGCTCGGAGGCCTGCCGCAGCTCCGCAAGCTGCTCGCCGCGGCGCGGGACCGGCGCCTGCTCGGTCGCCGGACGCTGCTCTTCATCGACGAGATCCACCGCTTCCACAAAGGCCAGCAGGACGCGCTTCTGCCGCACGTGGAGGACGGGAGCGTGACCCTCGTCGGGGCCACCACGGAGAACCCGAGCTTCGCCGTGAACGCCGCGCTCCTCAGCCGCGCGCGGGTCTTTCGCCTGGAGGCGCTCCCGGCGGAGGCGCTCGTCGAACTCCTCGAGGAGGCGCTCACCTCCGAGCGAGGCCTCGCCGGTACGGTGCGCGCCACGCGCGACGCGCTCGCGTTGCTCGCGGAAGCCGCCGACGGGGACGCGCGCCGGGCCCTGACCGTGCTCGAGGTGCTCGCGAGCGACGGACGGGCCATCGACGAG
>JBCCAW010000613.1:0-3514 GCA_039814655.1 Myxococcota bacterium
CGGGCTGGCCGACGGCGGGCAAGGCCGAGCGGGGCGCGCTCCCGGGCAGCCGCGCCGCGGCGCTCTACGCGCTGAACCTCATCCCCTGGGCCGAGCGGGCCGAGGTTCCCCTCTTCTGGTTCTCCGCCTTCGACGAGGGCTGGAAGGTAGGCGCCGAGGGCGACGCCGGGGCCTGCTGGGGCTTTTGGGACAAGGACGCGGAGCCGAAGTTTGTCTAGCGGGCGCGACGGAGCCGAGGCTCAGGGACGCAGCGAGCACGAGGGCATCTGCTACTCGGGCTACCGAGAGGGCCAGAGCCCGGACGAGGGCATCTTTCCGAGCGTGGACGAGGTGGCCGAGGACCTGCGCATTCTGGCCAAGCGCTGGCGGAAGATCCGCATCTACGACAGCGGGCCGCACGCCGAGCGCGTGCTCGAGGCCATCCAGCGGGAGGGCCTCGACCTCGAGGTGCTCCTCGGGGCCTACGTGCGGGCCGAGGTGAGCAACCACGAGTGCCCCTGGGGCGGCGTCTACGACGAGGCGACGCTCGCGGACAACGTGGCGAAGAACGAAGCCGAGATCGGCCGGGCCATCGCGCTGGCGACGCGCTTCCCGGCGCTCGTCGGGAGCGTGTCTGCGGGCAACGAGTCCACGGTGAGCTGGAGCGGCAACCTGGTCCCGGTGGAGCGCATGATTCACCACGTGCGCCGGTTGAAGGCCGCCATCGACCAGCCCGTGACCTTCTGCGAGAACCACGTGCCCTGGATGGACAAGCTGGCGCCGCTGGTCCCGGAGCTCGACTTCATCAGCGTGCACTCCTACCCGGTGTGGGAGTACCGAAGCATCGAGGAGGCCCTCGCCGTCACGGCCGAAGACCAGCAGCGCGTGCAGGCGCGCTACCCGGGCGTGAAGGTGGCCATCACCGAAGCGGGCTGGACGACGCGCTCGAACGGCCGCGGCATCGAGCCGCACAACGCCAGCCCGGAGCTCCAGGCCCACTACTACGCGCGGTTGAGCGCCTGGGCCCGGCAGCACGGCGTGCTCACCTACGTCTTCGAGGCCTTCGACGAGCCCTGGAAGGGCTCGGACGACCCGGACGAGCCGGAAAAGCACTGGGGCCTCTTCACCATGGACCGGCGCCCGAAGCCGGCCATGGCCGAGCTCTACCCCGAGCTGGTCGCCTGAACCCGGCCGCCGGACCCCGGGCGAAAGTGGCACTTCGCCATTTTTCCCTATTTCCGAGGCGCGAAAGAGCCTTCCAACCGGGTAGGAACGCCTCCCGGGGACGAAAAACGTCGACGAACCGCGTAAGGAGCCTCTTCCTAGCAAGAGGTGGCACCTTTACGCGCGCTTTGCGCCGATGTGGCCAAAAAAGAGCGCCCAAACCCCTGCAGGACGCGTTCTAGCGCGCCAAGAAGCCCGCCTCAGCGCGAAGAACGTGTCTGAGCGCGCCAAGAGACGCGCCTACCCGGTTTGTCCACGTCTTCGCGCCCCGTGGGGCGCTCGCGCGCGGCGGGAGTCGGCGGATCCCGCCTCGTCGAGTGGGACGATGTCGTCGGCCGCGTCGAAGCCACCCTTGCCGACGCAGCAGGGAGGCTTCCGGCAGACGCCGCGGCGCGCGGCGACGGGACCCGACCCGTCACCCCATCCACGCACAGTCCTGAGCGTCGACGGCCATGTGCAGCAGGAGGCCCGCGGCAACGATACGCACGCGCGGCACGGCGAGCAGGCCCAGGTACGCTGCGATGGCCCAGCTCGAGTGGAGCGGATGAAAGCCGACGCTGCAGCGCTCCGGGTCGAAGACCGGGTCCGCCAGCAGATGGTCGAGGTCGACGAGCCAGGTCGCGAGCATCACGGCCCAGGCCCGCCGCCACGCGGGGCGGAAGAGCGCCCACGCCACGAGGCCAGGGAGCAGCGCGTGCCCGCCGTAGTGCACGGCAAAGCGGAGCACGTCGAACAGCGGCGCCATGCGGGAACGCTACGCGATGCGAGCGCGACGCGCGTCGACGGCGGCAGAAACCGGCGTCGGTCGCAGGTCGTGAGCCTCAGGCCTCCCGGCGCCCCATCACTCGAGTTGCGCGGCGCGCATCAGCGCGGCGCTCAGGTAAGTTGGGCCGCCAACCTCGTTTAGAGGCCACATGGCTCACGATCCCGCACGGGCACCAGCCCGACGCCAAGGTTCCGCGTGGGTGTCAGGGGACGGAGCATGTGTTCGCTCAGGGGACTCCATCCAACGCTGCCCGGCGTCGACGCTCGGCCGCCCAAGATGGTACGCGTCGGCCCATGAGCCTCGTCCGCCTCCTGGCCCTCGTCGCGCTCGTCTTTGGTTGTGGCCCGAAGACGAGCGAAGCACCGTCCGCCAACGCGAGCGCCGTCGGCTGCGGATCCGGCTGCGGTGACTTGAAGTACTGCGACGAGGGCAGCTGCAGGAACCAGCAGGACACCGGGGCAGGCTGCCGCGACGCGCGCGAGTGCAAAGGCGGCCGCTGCAGCCAGGGCATGTGCGTCGCGTGCGTCACGAACGCGCACTGCGGCCCGGACCGGCACTGCTTCGAAAGCGCCTGCTACGCGACAACGGCGACGGTCGGCCAGCCTTGCCCCCAAGGGGCCTGCGCGAGCGGCCGCTGTAGCCAGGGCATGTGCGTCGCGTGCGTGACGAACGCCCATTGCGGCGCGGGCCGACACTGCTTCGAGGGCGCCTGCAACGACACGACGGCGACCGTTGGCCAGCCTTGCCCCGAAGGGGCCTGCGCGACCGGCCGCTGTAGCCGGGGAATGTGCGTCGAGTGCGTGACGAACGCCCATTGCGGCGCGGGCCGCGTCTGCAGCGCAGGCCGCTGCGGCTAACCGAAGGCGAAGCCGCGGAAGATCCGTCGCTGGTTGAGCTCCGGAGCCCGCGGAAGATCTGTCGCAGCGCCCTTGACCATCACTCTGCGCGCGTTGCGAACTGAAGCGAAACGTTGCGCGGGCTCAGGGAGCGCGCTGGCGCGGACGTTGGACGGGGCATGCTGAACAACATCGCTGCCACCGGCATCGCCAGTCCTTCCTCGCGCTTTCGACCCAACATGCTGGGCGGCTCGGCCGCATCTCCCCTCGGCCAGGGTGGGGGCGCCATGCGCTCTCGCGTCGAGGCCGAGCTCTCGAAGATCACCAATGAGGAGGGCCAGTCCCTTCTCGACATGAAAGGGGAGATCGAGAGCGCGGTGAAGTCCACCCTCGCCGAGGGCGGTGGGCGCGCCGAGGTAAAGGACGCCCTCTTCGAGACCCTCGAGGAGAACGGCTTCGACCCGAGCGAGGTCCGCTCGGCGCTGGAGAATGCCGGGGGCGGGCGCCCGCCCCCCCGGGGTCTGGCCCGCCGCGGCCGCGATGCTTTGGAAAAAGGGCACGCGCAGGGCCTGTGTGGTCTCGCGGTGCGGGGGGGCGAACCACCACACCAACAAGGGCATCGGCATGATCAGAAAGGCAAAGGGCGCAGCGAACGACAGCATCAGGACGCCCGTTCCGGCCGACGGTGGCTCCTGATCCACGCTTCGGC
>JBCCAW010000320.1:0-6935 GCA_039814655.1 Myxococcota bacterium
CGTCAACATATCACAACACAGGCGCGGCCCGGGCGCGGGCCAGGAGCTCACCGAAGCTCTCCTCCCGCTCGGCCGCTCCCGCCGCCTCCGCCAGGGCCTCGACGGCCTCCACCTCGGCGAGACCGGCGCGGAGCTCTTCCGCCCCGCGCGGCCCATGGAGCCGCTCCGCCGCACCCCGGAGCTGCGCGCGGAGGTCGTCCGCGAGGCGCGCGAAGCGCCCCGGGCCCAAGCGCACGTAGCGCCGGCGCTCACGCACGGCCTCGAGGAGTGCCGCCAGCGGGATCCGCTGCCCGTCGACCTCGAGGTCGCCGCCGACGCCGAGCCAGTCCGCGGCGCGCCGCACGCGGACGCGGAGGTCCCCGGCGCGCGCCGGTGTGGAGAGCTGCCAGGCGCCGCGTTCCGGCTGCTCGACGGCGAGCTCCCCCTCCGCCGCGCGCGTCTCGAGGCGCTCGAGCAGCTCGAGGCCGCGCTCGAGGCCGCTCACGCGAAAGCCCGGGCCTCCGTCCGGCGCCTGGGCCCCGCGCAGCCCGATGCTGTCGAGCAAGGCGTCCGCCGCGGCCGCCTCGGCCTCCAGATCGCGATGCGCGTGCACGCGGGTTCCTTCTTCCACGCCGAAGGCCAAAATGGGCCCCTCGCCGGCGGGCCAGGTCGCGCCGGCGGGCACCGGGCGCACGCAGAGCGCGCCGCGAAGCCCCGTCTCTTCCGGCACGAGGCGAACCACGAGGCGGGCGTCCGGTTCCCGGGCCCGGCCGCGAAGCCTCGCGGGAAGCTGGAGCTGCACGTCCGGCTGGAGCCGGGCGGCCAACCCCACCAAGCGGTCCTGTCCCTCCGGCGGCACGCCCGCCGGAAAGCGCGCGATGGCGCCAAGGGCCGTGCGCGTCGCCGGCGAGAGGTTGGCGAGCACGTAGCCGCGCTCGTCCCGGGCCATGAGCAGCGGGGGACCCTCGCCATCCTCGAAGGGGGCGAGGTCGAGCTCCGCGTCCCCGAGGCGCAGCGCGATGCGCACGCCGTCGTCCCCTTCGTCCGCGGGCACGAGCGCAAGCGCGGGTACCACGCGATGAAGGCGCAGCGGCTCCTTGGCCGCCGCGTCGAAGACCCGCGGGTGCCCAGCCAGGGCCCGCAGCGCGCGCGTGCGCCGCTCGTCCACGGCCCGCGTCGCGCCGGGGCGCTGGTCGGCGGCGAGCTCCGCGGCCAGGAGCGCGTCGACCACGGGCAGGTCGTCGGCGCCGGCCAGGTCCGGCCGCTCCATCAAGCGCCGGGCGGGGACCACGGAGCCCGAGCTCCAGCGGCCGCTCTTCAGCTTCTTCTGCACCGCCGGCCGGAGCTCGGGCAGGTCGCCTTCCACGTACGCCAGGCGAAACACGAGGCGCTCCTCGGCCCGCGGCTCCCCGGCGTCCGCGGCCGGCTCGACGGCTTCGGCGAAGGCCTCGAGGAGCCGGGTCCAGGTGGGTTGGCCGAGCACGCTGCGCAGGGCCTCGTGGAGCCCGTGATCCGGGTCATGGACGGCGTCGAGGGCCCACTCCACGAGCGCGCGGAGCTGCGGGGAGCGCCGCAGCGCCTCGACCTCGCTGGGCACGCCGCGCGTCTCTTCGCCGTCCTTTTCGATGACGCAGCTCAGCGGTGACGCCTCGTAGCCCGCCAGCTCGAGGCGCACGGTCGCCTGGCTTCGCCGGTCGCCGAAGGACACCTCGAGCCCCGGCGGGCTGGGCCGGAGACGCACGCGCTCCTCGCCGCCGAGGCGGACCGGTCCCCGCGCGTCGGGTTCGCTCTCGAAGCTCCGAAGCGCTTCTTTGAGCCGGGCCGAGAGCGTCCGGAGCGGGGCCGAGGAGGGCCGCGCACCCCAGAGCGCCGCGCGGTGCCGGGCCTGCTCGGCGCGGAAGGCCCGGTAGTGGAGGTAGGCGAGCGCCGCGTCCCGGAGCTCGCCGCTCGGCGCGCCCCGGGCGGCGCTCCGGCGCTCGAGCAGGTCGCCGACCTTGGCCATCCCGAGCGTGGGGGCGCTGGCCCGCACGAGGAGCGGGACCACCACGGCGGCGGGTTCGGCAAGCGCATCGGAGAGCTTGGAGCGCGCGATCCACCGGGCGAGGGCCTGCGGCTCGTGCGGCGGCCGGGCCGGCGGAGCCACCGGCGAGGCCGGCTTCCAGCGCCAGTGGGGAGGCCGCTCTGCGGTCACGTAGACCCGGAGCGCGGCGATCACGTCCCGCCGGGCACTCGCGCCGAGGCCCTCGCGCAACATGGCCTCGGCCTCGTAGCTCTCGAGGAGGTCCCCCAGCGTGGTCACGCCGGCGCGCGATGCGAGGAAGCCGAGCACCTCGGCCACGTCCTCGTCGGCCATGCCGGCCGCGACGTCGTCGAGGCTCCGGTCCAGCGCTTCGGGACGCGCCGAGGCGGCGATCTCTCTCCACGCGAGAGGCTCGCGGCCTCGTCCCGACCGC
Source organism: Myxococcota bacterium (assembly GCA_039814655.1). Taxonomy (GTDB): domain Bacteria; phylum Myxococcota_A; class Polyangia; order Polyangiales; family Houyiibacteriaceae; genus CALCTH01. The sequence continues at coordinate 2,433 of JBCCAW010000320.1, forward strand.
GCTGCCCCCGTCACTTCACTCCGCGCCACCGACGGGACTTAGCGCTAGGAGCGCCCGCTGCCCAGCGACGAGACCGTCGCGCCTCTCCGAGGGCACGTTCGGTCCGGGGGTGGCGGGGCGCTCCGCGGAGCTGCGTTCTCGGGTCCGGGCCTCATCTCAGGTCGTAGGCGAGGCGCAGGCCGGCGAACACCTGGCGCGTGTCCGGCGTGTACCAATTGCGGAAGCGGGGCCGGGCGATGCGCGGGCTCGTGGCGAAGCTGCCGCCACGCAATACGCGGTGTTTCCCGTCGAAATAGGGCGCCGAGTAGCCCGCGTAGGGAAAGGCCTCGAAGCCCGGACGGGGAGCGAAGGCGTCGCCCGTCCACTCCCATACGTTACCGAGAAGGTCCGTGAGTGCGGTTTTGGAGTCGCTGCGGCGCGCGTCGACCGGGAGCGGGCCGCCGTGCGTGAGGTCCCAAACGCGCCCCTCGCCTTCCTGGAGCGCCGCATGCTCCCACTCGGCCTCGCTTGGGAGCCGTCCGCCAGCGTAGCGCGCGAAGGCGCGGGCTTCCCACCAGCTCACGCCGCACACGGGCTCGCGGCCGTCGACGGCGTGCCAACCCTCGAGGCGCGCCCGGAGCACGCCGGGCCCGGCGCGGCGCCAGCCTCGCGGCGCGCTCACGTGCTTCGCCTGGCGCCAGCGCCAGCCCTCCGCGTCCCAGAGGGCCTCCCGCCCGTAGCCGCCCGCCGCCATGAAGCGCTCCCACGCCGCCGCCGTCACCGGGTGCGCGTCGAGGGCGAAGGGGGCGAGCTCCGCGGTGCTGGCCGGGCGCTCGTTGTCGTAGGCGCGACGCCGGTCGTGCCCGAGCTGGACGGTGCCCCCCGGCAGCGGTACGCGCGGCGCCGGGCCATCGTCTTTCAACGCCGGGGCCCAGCGCGCCTCCGGCGTCTCCCGGGCCCGCTCCATGCCCAGCACGTAGGCCATGGTCTCCCGGTGCTGGTCTTCGTGGCAGGCCAGAAACCACAGCAGGTAGCCGTCCTGCAGGAGCCCCTGCCCTGCCTCGGGCGCCGCCAGAAGCTGCCGCGAGCGCGCGCGCACGGCCCGCAGGTACGCAAAGAGCGCCCCGCGATCGTAGCCGTCCGAACGCTCGGCCTTGGGGCACCCGCGCTGGTCAAAGCGCCGCCGGTAGCCCTCGACGAGGCCCGCGTCGCCGTGCACCTCGCCGTGCAGCCAGAGCGCTTCCGTGTAGGCGATGTGGCCGAGGTGCCAGCACAGGGGGCTGAAGTCCGGGTCTGGCCAGGCGCGGAGCACCGCGTCCGGGAGCGCCTCCACGAAGGCGAGCGTGCGCTCCCGGCTCGCCTCGAAGAGCGCCCGCGCGCCCAGGCTCGCCTCCGCGCGGGCCCTCACGGGATGCGCTCCAGCGTCAAGGGCTGGTCGACGGGCACCGGGCGCCACTCCGGCGCTTCGTCCGGTGGCTCCGAAGCGAGCCAGTGCGCGCCCTGGGCCTGCCGCTGGTAGAGCGTCGGCGCCTCGGCGTGGATCGCGCTGCGAAGGGCCACGAGCGTGTCCCCGTCCGTGGCCGCGAGGGAGAGCAACGCCGCGCGATCCCCCAGGAGCTCCCGGCATCGCTCGCGGACCGCGACCAGCGCGTCGGCCGGCGTCGCCCCCGCGTCCAGCGCGTCGACGAAGAGCGCGAAGAGGTGCTCCGAGTCACTGGTCCCGCGCACGGCGCCATAGCCGGCGTCTCCGAGGGACGCGCGGAGCGGCCGCATCACGCCGGCCCGAAACTCCTCGAGGTAGCCGTTGTGCGTGAAGGACCAGCGGCCCCGCACGAAGGGCTGCGTGTTGTCTACGCCAAAGCCCACGCCGGGCGTGGCGCTCCGCACGTTGGCGAGCACGCAGCCGGAGCCGAGCGCGCGCGCGAGCTCCGGGAAGTTCTCGTCCGCCCACATGGGCAACACGCTCCGGTAGCGTGCCGGCGCTTCGCCGCGGGGCGTGTACCAGGCCACGCCGAAGCCGTCGGCGTTCATGAGCGCGGTGGCCATCTCCCGCGGCCGGTAGCTCTGCACTTCCAGGGAGTGCACCGGGTCGAGGAGGAGCGTCGCGAGCGCGGTCTCCGGTCCCAGGTACGCGAAAATCCGGCACATGGCTCACGTACGATCGCATGGGATGCCGCGTCCTTCGCGTCCCGCATGCGGCGGGGCCCTTCCCGCGGCTGCGACCGCGCGGCCCCTCGCGCCGCTGCCCACTCCCCCTAGACTCCAGCGCATGAGTTCCGTCGACGCCCTCGAGCCTCCGCCCGAGGGCGACATGAGCGACCGCCTCGAGGTGGTTGGCCTCGCGAGCACCGAGGCGCAGTCCTCGCTCGCCGCGGACGTGCGCGAAGGCCTCGCAGAGCCGCCGCGGAGCCTGCCGCCCAAGCATTTTTACGACGCCCGCGGCGCGCGGCTCTTCGACGCCATCTGCGACACGCCGGAGTACTACCCGACGCGCACGGAGGAGGCGCTGCTTCGGGAGGTCGCGCCGCGGGTGATCGCCCGCACCAAAGCCACGGACCTGGTGGAGCTCGGGAGCGGCGCGGCCCGCAAGACCCGGCTCTTGCTCGAGGCCATGCTCGCCGTCGGGCCGGCGCGCTACGTGCCCGTGGACGTCGCCCGGGAGATGTTGGCGGAGAGCGCGAAGGCGCTCCTCTCCGACTATCCCGAGCTGAGCGTGCATGGGCTGGTGGCCGACTACGACCAGCCCTTCCTGGCGGCGCTTCCCGAAGACGAGGGCGGCCGCCTCGTCGCCTTCCTCGGGAGCACCATCGGCAACTTCACGCACGACGAGGGCGCGGCCTTTCTCGGGCGCGTGGCGTCGCAGATGCGGGGCGCCGACTTCTTGCTGCTCGGCGTCGACCTCGTGAAGGACCCGGAGGTTCTGCACGCGGCGTACAACGACGCGCAGGGGCTCACGGCAGCCTTCAACCGCAACGTGCTCGACGTCGTCAACCGCGAGCTCGAGGCGGACTTCGCGCCCGAGGCCTTCGACCATGTGGCCTTCTACGACGCCGAGACCCAGCAGGTGGAGATGCACCTCGAGGCGCGCCGGCCCATGTCCGTGCGCCTGAAGGCGCTGGAGCTCGACGTCGACCTCGACGCCGGGGAGCGCATCCACACGGAGATCAGTCGCAAGTTCACCCCTGAGAGCGCCGAGCGGCTGCTTGCGGACGCGGGCCTCGTGCTCGCGGAGTGGTGGACGGACCCCCAGGGCTATTACGCGCTGGCCCTCGCGCATCGCGCGCGCTCGTAGCGAGCGCGCGACTCGTCGTAAGCTGCGCGCGCCATGCAGGACCCGAGCGAGGCCGAGGAGGCCGTCCCGCCCTCCTCGGAAGTCGCGCTGGCGGAGCCCAACGCCTCCGGTTCCGGTGCGCCGGTGGACGGCGCGTCCGGTTCGGTTGCGCCGGTGGACGATGCGGCGCCCGCGGAGACGGCCGACGAGGCGCCCGCCGACGAGGCGCCCGAGGCCACGGAAGCGGAGCGGCGCCGTGCGGGTTGGAGCTGCCTGGCCGTGTTCGTCCTCGCCCTCGGGGCCGTGGTCGCGATGGTGACGGCGGCGCGGGAGCGGGTCCGCGAGCTCGTCTCCATCCAGCCGGGGGTCATGAGCCCGAGCGATGAGGACGCGCTTCCGCCGGGCGAGGGGCAGCCGCGCTGGGTGCGTTCCCTCGAGCGGGCGCGTGTGCGGGCGGCGGCCGAGGGGCTGCCGCTGGCGATTCACTTCGAGGCCTCCTGGGCGGCCAGCTCTCAGCTCGCCTTCGGCGGGACCTACGCCGACGCGCGCGTCGAAGAGGCCCTCGAAGGCTGGGTCACGGCCCGCCTCGACGTAGACGCGCACGAGGCGCTCGCTGGGCGGCTCGGCGTCGACCGGCTCCCGCACCTCGCCTTCGTCGACGCGGCCTTCGAGCCCCTGGTTCCGGGCTTGGCCGGCGTGGCGGGCCCGGAGGCGGTCCTGGCCCGCGCCGAAGAGGCCCTTGCGGCCTTCGCGGCGCGCACGGCGGAGGACCGTCCCGGCGCGGAGGCGCCACTGGACCCTGCGGATGACCTCGAGGCCCCGCAGGGCGCGCCGTGAGCGGGCGATCGCACACGCGCTTCCTCCGGCGTCCTTGACGGAACCTCGGTTCCGGGGCCACTTCGTAGACGCGGCGCATGCCGCGGACCGTCCTTCGCCGCCAAGCGCGGCACCCCCGTCCTTGCCGCTCGCGCGGTACGTGGAGCTCTTTCATGCCTTCTCTTCGGCTTTCTCTGGCCCTCGTCGCGGCCCTCTCGTGTCTCTTGGCCTGCGGTGACGACGACCGTTCGACCACGGGCGTCGTGCCCGACGGCGGCGCGGACCTCGGCGGCGGCGGCCTCTGCGTGGGCGGCGACGCGGACGGGGACACGATCTCCACGGCCGACGAGGCGACGCCGGACACGGACAACGACGAGGACGGCGACGGCATTCCGAACGCCGAGGACACGGACAGCGACGGGGACACGATCCTGGAC
>JBCCAW010000585.1:0-3804 GCA_039814655.1 Myxococcota bacterium
CCGGACGCTGGCGAACCCGTCCTGGGCGCCGCCGGGCCCGGTCATCGGCACGGTGTGGGTCGTGCTCTTCGCGCTCATGGGCCTGGCGCTCTACGTGCTGGACCGGGACGGCACCGGGCGGGACAGCACCGGGCGGGCCCGCTCCGCGGCGCGCGCCGCCATCCTGGCGCAGTACGCGGTCTGCATGGCCTGGACGGGCCTCTACTTCGGCCTCCGGAACGTGCCGAACGGGTTCCGGGTCACGGTGGTGGCCTGGCTGCTCGGCGCCCTCTGCCTAGCCTTGGCTTGGCGGGCCTCGCGGCGGGCCACCTACCTGCTCCTGCCGCTGCAGGGGTGGCTCACCTTTGCGCTCGGGCTCTCCTGGACCGTCTGGCAGCTCAACCGCTGAGCGCACGCGCGGGACCGAAGGCCGCTCGGCGGAATCGGGCGGCACCGCCTGGACGGAACGACGAACGCCCGCCGCGGCGGGCCTTCGAGAGAAACGTCCGGGGACGCGGTGCAGGCCGGTGTCGGCCCGCTCTTGGTGTGTGTCGCGCTCAGTAGCCGTCGCGCTCAGTAGCGGTCGCGGCCGTAGCCGCCACCACCGCCGCCGCCGCCGCCGAAGCCGCCGCGACCGCCGCCGCCACCGCCACCGCGGGGCTTGTCGTGGGCGGCGTTCACGCGGAGGGCGCGCCCGTCGAGCATCGCCCCGTCCATGGCGGCGATGGCCTTCTCGGCCTGATCGGCGTTTCCGAGGGTCACGAACCCGAAGCCGCGGCTGCGGCCCGTGTCACGGTCAGTGACGACCTTCGCCTCGGAGACGTCTCCGTGGGCCTCGAAGGCGGCCCGGAGGCCGGCGTCGTTGGTGTTCCAGGAGAGTCCACCGACAAATAGCTTGTTACTCATGCTCTTCTCTTCGTTTCTCGTGAGAACCGTGCCTTGGGCGCGGGTCTCGTCCGCCACGCTGCTGCCAGCAACGCTCCGTGACGATCACGGTGCGGGGTCAGCAACGTGGTCGGGCCATGGCGGCCCTGGGTAGCCCTTCGCCACCCTGAACACGCTGCCCTTAGCACAGACGAGCGCCGCGTCGAGCGATACCGTGCCAGCGGGGGCCACGTCGCTCAGAAGGACGTGCCGACGGTCTTGAGCGCGGCGATCACGGCCTGGACCTTCGCCGTCCAGTGCAGGTCCACGTGCGTCACGAGCCAGAAGGGCAGGTCCCAGGCCGCGCGCGGCGGAAGCACCTGCACCAGGTCGGCCTCGGCCTCGGCGACCTGCACGGGCATGAAGCCGATGCCCATGCCCGCGACGATGGCGCGCCGATGCTGCCGCGGGTCCCGGCTGGTGAAGGAGAAGGTCGCCTCCGGCACGAGGGCGTCGAGCCAGCGGCTCGGCAGGTGCCGGCGCGTGTCGTCGCCGATGAGCGCGTGGCCCGCGAGGTCGCCTGCTGCCTCGGGCCGCCCGTGCGCCTCGACGTAGGCGCGGCGGGCGTAGAGGGCCGAGCGGAGCACGAGCCAGGGCTGCACCACGTTGTCCGGGTCGTCCGTGACGGCGCCGGTGCGCACCCCGACGTGGGCCTCGCCGTACTCGAGGGCGAAGACCCGGTTGCTCGTCTCGAAGCGCAGCGTGGCCCCGGGGTGCGCGGCGGTGAAGCCGCAGAGGGCCCGGAGCACCAGCGGCGCCACCACGTCGACGGAGGTCACGATGACCTCGCCGGCCACTTCGCTCCGGCGGCCGCGCGTGCGCTTGCCCAGCTCCCGGAACTGCGCGTCGGCGGCGCCGGCCACGCGAAGCAGGTCCGCGCCGGCGTCCGTGGGCGTGTAGCCCCGCGCGTGGCGCTGAAAGAGCCGGCCGCCGAGGGCCTCCTCCAGCACTTCGACGTGCCGCACCACGGTGGCGCGATGGAGACCGAGATGCGCCGCGGCGGCGCTCACCGTGCCCAGCCGCGCGACGGCGAGGGCGGTCCGGAGCTCGTCCCAATGATCCATGATCCCCCGGGCTCCGCCCCTGCGGTCGTGCCGCGCCTCGATGTCGCATCAGCGCGCATGTGATGCGCATCTATCGACCTACTGCCGCCTCTGCACAGCATATACACCGCTCCCTCGTGTCTCGTCAGCTCCTTCTTCTCCGGTCTGCGGCGGTCCTCTGGGTCGTCTGGGGCCTCGTTCACGTTTTCGCCGGGGTCATGACCATGACCCTGCCCACGTCCGACGCGGTCGCGGGCATTGCCGACGCCATACCGCCAGAGACGCTGGCCATGGACTACCCGGCGGCCGCCGGCGCGGTGCTGAAGCAGCACGGCTGGAACCTGGCCTGGATCGGTCTCACCACGGCGCTCTGCGCCCTCGCCATGTGGCGTCCGCGGCTCTGGCCGGTACTGCTGGCGGCATTGGTCGGCGGTCTGGCCGACCTCGGCTACTTCATCTTCATGGACCTGGGCGGCTACTCGAAGTTCGTGCCCGGCACGGTGATGACGCTGGTGTCGAGCGCAGCCATCGTGCTCAGCTTCGCCGCCATGTGGCCCCTGCGCGGCACGCCGGATGTGGGAGCGTCGGCGTCATGAAGGTCATCCTCTTCGGCGCGGCCGGCGGGCTCGGTCAGTGGGCGTGGAAGGCCGCGGTGAGCGCGGGTCACGAGGTGGTCGCCTTCGTGCGCTCGCCGCACAAGCTCGACGCGAAGGACCCGCGCCACGCCTCGCTCCAGGTGGTGCAGGGAGACGTCACGGACCGCGCCGCGGTCACCCAGGCGGCGGCGGGCTGCGAGGCCGCCATCAACTGCACGTCGCCGGCGGGCGGCAACGCCACGCTCGAGCTGGCGCAGGGCGCCGTGGAAGGGGCCGCCGCCGCCGGCGTGCGCACCTTTTACATGGTCGGCGGCCTCGGCGCGCTCTGGGCGCCCGGCACGGAGCGCCAGGTGCTCGTGCAGGATTGGGACGACGGAGAGGCCATGCAGGCCATCGGCATGAACTCGTCCCTGCCCCGGGAGCAGGTGCGGGCCATGACCAAGGGGCACCTGGCCTCCATGGCCTACCTCGCGAGCACGGGCTACGCGCATGCCTACATGTGCCCCGGGCTGATGGTGGACGGTCCGCCGACGGAGTCGCGGGTGGTCACCCTCGACGAGCTCGCGAGCGCCTCGGCGCTGCGCGTCAACCTGGGCAACGTGGCGCAGGTGATCGTGGACGACCTCGGAACCGGCGCCTTGCTCGGCCACCGCGTGTCCGTTTCGAACGGCTGAGCGCTGAGGCCGGCGCGGCGGGGTCAGGCGCGGCGGGGTCAGGGCTGCGCGGCGGGGTCAGGGCTGCGCGCCTTGGGCAATCCAGCGGCGCACCGTCTCCTGTTCGCTCGCGGGCAGCGAATCGCGACCGAGCGGCATGGCGTTGCCGCAGCGCGGGGTCTCGGCCTCGATCTTGTTCACGAGGAGGCTGGCGTCGGGGTCGCCGCTCGCGACGCGGGGGCCTTCTCCCCGGCAAGCCGCACCGGCCGCGTCGACCTCGACCAGCGAGCCGAAGGCCGTGGCCGCGTCGCGCATGTCGAGGCCGCCGGAGGCGCCCTCCGTGTGGCAGGGCGAGCAGCGCTGGGCGATGATCGGAGCATACACGTCCGTGGCGAAGGAGAGCGCGCCGGAGGACATGCCCGCATCGAGGCTCGGCGCGCTGGGGCCGGCGGCGCCCGCGTCATCGCCACAGGCGAGGGCGACGAGGCTCAGGCAGAACCTGTCGGCGAAGGTGCCGATCGACGCCGACGAGGTCGAGGCGTGGATGGCGCGTGTGCGCAAGGCCCACGCCAAGAGTCGTCGCTGAGCGGGGTCGCTACGCGTCCCGGC
>JBCCAW010000043.1:0-18204 GCA_039814655.1 Myxococcota bacterium
CCTCGGGAGTGTCGCTTGCGCGTCCGGCGAAGCTTCCCCCGCGGGCGGCGGAGATCTCGGGACCAACGACGCCGCCATGGACGCGGGCGCCGGAGGGTCCTGCTCTCCCCCCTGCTTTGCTTGGGCCCGGCTCATTCAGGGCCCGTCGGAAGAAGACGAGGTCGACGCGGTGGCCTCGGACGCGGCGGGCAACGCCTACATCAGCGGGAAGTTCCAGGAGTCGCTGGTCATCGAAGGCGCGCCCGAGCCGCTCGTCAGCCGCGGACGCGCCGACGTCATGCTCGCCAAGTTTTCCCCGGCCGGGGACCTCGTTTGGGTCCGCCACTACGGCGGCATCAGCGAGGACAACGTCTTCGACGCGGCCTGTGATGCCGAGGGCAACGTGGTGCTGAGCGGTTACTTCGGCGGCACGGTCGACTTTGGCGGGGTTACGCTGCGCACGTCCGGGCCCACGGACCTCGACATGATGCTCCTCAAGGTGAGCCCCGATGGAGATATGCTCTGGGCCCGCAGCGTCGGTGGCGTCGGCTCGGACGGCGGCAACGAGGTGAACGTGGCGCCGGACGGGACCATCGTCGCCATCCTCGACTCGGACGGGCCCGTGCGCGCCGCCGACGAGACCTTCGAGAGCGAGAGTCGCGACTCGTACCTCGTGACCTTCGAGCCCTCCGATGGCGCCGTCCGCTGGGCCACGCGCGTCGGGGGGGCGGGCGATGTGCGCGGCAAGTGCCTCGCCGTCGACGCGCGGGGCCGCGCCTACCTTGGCGGGGACTACGTCGGAGCGCTCGCGGCGACGGACACCGGTGGACGAACCATGGAGCTCCCCGCGGTGACGCGCCGGGACGCCGACGCGTTCCTCACGGCGTGGGACACCGACGGAGCGCTCCGCTGGGTGAAGAGCTGGGGCGCGGCCGGCGGCGACGACCTGTGCAAGGCCGCCGTCGCCGAGGACGCGGACACGCTCACGCTCGTGAGCCAGCTTTCCGGCCCGGCGACGCTCGACGGCCGCGCGGTCTCCGTGGCGCGTCCGAGCCTGCTCGTGTGGCAGCTCGACGCCGCCGGAGAGACGCGCTGGGCAGAGGTCGTGACTTCGAATGTCTCCCTCTTTGGCGCGGAGGCCATGACCGCACCCGAGGGGGGCATTCTCTTCGGCTTCGCGGGACGCGGTGACGTCGTGTTCGGCGCGCGCGACGGCGATGCCGTGCCCGTGATGAGAACGCTTACGTCGCCCACGACGGTCTTCGCTGGGTATGGACCCGACGGCACGCCCCGGGCGCCGCTCCTGCCGGCGGAGTCGCAGAGCAGCAACGGCAGCGAGCTGAGCCGCAGTGGACGGCGGGTCTACCTGGACGTGCCGATCTCCGGCGAAGGGGCCTACCGCTTCGGGCCAGACCTCCGCGAAGCTGGACCCACGAAGGACGCGCTCCTCGTCGCGATCGATCTATGACGGCTTTACGGTTTCTTTGGGCGTTCGTCGTCCTGCTGCTGGCCTGCGGCGCACCCCCTCGCGAAGAGGATCCCCTGGACATGGAGCACGGGCGCTACACGCTCCGGGTGGAGGGTGGCTTCGGGAGCGGCAGCTACGCGGCGGGTGAGGTCGTCCACCTTTGGGCCGAGCACGACCCACTGGCGGCCGTGCACCTGCGCTGGTCCGGTGACGTCGACGGCGTGCTGCGCCCGGGGGAGTGGCACACCACGCTCGAGATGCCTGCACGGGACGTCACCCTTCGCTCGGAGCAGGTCCCGAGGGCGGAGGTCTTTCGCGAGGGGCGTTTCCTCGGTACGCGCGGCACGGAAAAGGCCTTTCACTGGCTGACGCCGCCCAGCCCCCGGGCCGTACTCCTTTTGCTCCACGGGACCGGCTCCCGGAGCGCCTTCGTCGAAAAGGTGGAGCCTTCGAGCCTCGCGCTTCGCTTTGCGCACGAGGGGTACGCGGTCGTCGCGCCCACGTCCGAGGCGTCCTCGACGGGCGACGGGGGCGACGCCCTTCGCTGGGACACGGAGCTTCGGGCGGACAACGTTGACTTCGTCGATCTCGCCGGACTGCTCGGCTGGCTCGAGGAGACGGAAGGCCTGCCGCCGGAGCTGCCGCTCGTCGCGCTGGGCATGTCACAGGGAGGAGGGATGGCCTTCGCGCTCGGGGCTCTCTCCGCCTCGCCCGTCGCGCGCGACCATCCGCGACTCGCGCCCGTCGCGTCCATCGTCATGTGCTCCGGCGCGAGCGTCGCGTACGCGGCCACGACGACCACACCGAGCCTCTTTCTGCTGTGCAGCAACGACATGACGCGCCAGGACGACGCGGCGGCGAACCGGGCCACGCTTGGCGAGCGCGGCATTGCGAGCGATCTGATTCGCCACGAGGCGGCGCCGCTCCACCCGACGCGTTTCGCCCGCGTCCCGGGCATCGACGAGGCTGCCTCGGCGGACATGCGCGCCGAGCTCTTGGCAGGAGGTCTCCTCGACGCCGGCGGTGCGCTGGCCGTCAGCGTGGACGAGGTCGTGGCGACGATTCGCTCCGCTCCGGCGGCGTACCCCCTTTTGACCAGTCTGGGCGCGGGCGAGACGGCGATTCAGGTCCAGAGCCAGCTCCAGGTGGCGGGGGCTGAACATCAGTTCTTTAGTGATCTCACCGCTGCGGCGCTCCGCTTCGTGCAGGACGAAGGGTTGTGGGCGCGCTGAGCGTGCATGGAGCTCAATCGGGAGGCGCCGTGGACGGTACGCAACGCGACGGTACGCATCGCGACGGTACGCATCGCAACGGTAGGCTCCGCGCATGTACACGGTCATCAATCACATTCGCGTGGTGCCCGAGCACCGGGCGGCCTTCGAGGCGCAGTTCGAAGCCAACCTCGCGCACATGGACGGCGTGCCCGGCTTCGTTCGCGTGCACGTCTGGCGGCCGACCGGGGAGGCCAAGGAGGACGCGCTCTATCCCCACGACGCCTACATGGTGCAGACCTTTTGGGAGAGCACGGAGGCGTTCCAGGCCTGGGTGGGGAGCCCCTCGTTCCGCGCGTCGCACCGCGAGAAGATGCCCGACGCCTGGCGCGGCGGCCCGGCCATGATGAGCCGCCACGCCCTCGCCTTTGGCCGGGAGGCCTGAGGTTTTTTTCGAATCGGGCCCAAGGACGCCCGGGCCCCACGCGTATCTCTCTCCGTGCGGCCTTGGCGGCCGGGAGGAACGAGGAGATGAGCGTAAGCAGCGATCGCCACGTGCTGGACATCGTGGACGTAAAGAAGCCCTGCACCGTGTCCTGGGGCGGGATGCAGGGCGAAGGCGCCGTGCGGCATTGCGGGCAGTGCCGGAAAAACGTCTACGACCTCTCGGCCATGAGCCGCGCCGACGCCGAGGAGCTCATCACGCTCTCCGAAGGCGACCTCTGCGTGCGCTTTCGGCGCCGCGCCGACGGCACCATCGTGACCGGCGACTGTCCGCCGGTGCGCCGCCGGGGCCGGGCCCTTCGACGCCTGGCGCTCGTGGGCGCCACGGCCGCCGGAGTCGCCGGCGCCGCCATGACGCTGACGCCCCCGGGCCCGGGCTGCACGGGGGTCACCATGGGCGAGCCCGCGTTTCCCGAGCCCATGGTCATGGGCGCCATGGTCGCGCCGCCCATGGACCCGCCGGGCGAGGTCGCGCCGGACGAGGTCGAAGAGCCGGACGTGATGGTGATGGGCGATCTCGTCTACGTGCCCGAGGACGCGCCCCAGCCCAGCGAGTGACTCGGGCGCTCAGCCCAGCACGCGTCGCGCCAGCTCGCGGCCTTCGAGTCGCGGCGAACCGGCGCCGGCCGCTTCGGCCTGGGCCACCCGCGCGGCCACCGCCGCGCAGACCGGCGCCCGGGTCCCGTGGGCGTCGGCCAGACGAACGACGGCCCCCTGCAGCGCGTCGACTTCCGTCTTTCGTCCGCGCGCCAGATCGTCGGCCATGGAGCTCCGGGCCTCCGGGTCGATGGTGATCATGCGCTTGGCCACGCGCGTGAAGAGCGGCGTCGGGAGCGAGAGAAGGCGCGGCACGTGCTTCAGCGGCACCGGCGTGAAGGTCACCGGCGCGATGCCCGCCGCCGCGAGCGCGGCCAGGAGCTCGCGCTGCATCGCCGCCAGCACGCGCCGGCTCGCCCGGTCCCGGAGCTGCCGGGCCAGCGGGCGCCCGTCGAGGGCGTTCACCGCGTTGTTCAGGTTCAGAAAGAGCTTGCCCCAGGCCACCGGGGCGAACTCCTCGTGCAGCTCCAGGGGCAGGCCGGCGTCGCGAAAGGCGTCGTAGAGCACGGCGAGCGCGGGGTGCGGCTCCACGGCGAGCTCGCCGCTCGTGCCCCGGTGAAAGCGGAGGCCGCCGCCTTTGGTCTCCGTCAGCACCACGTTGAAGGGCACCATGCCCGCCGCCACCCGCTCCGCGCCCAGCACCGCGCGGAGCGTCTCCGGGTTGCCCACGCCGTTCTGCAGGCTGACGACCACGCCGTCCTTCGGGAGCGCCGGCGCCAGCGTCTCCGCCGCGGCGCGCGTGTCCTTGCTCTTCACCGTGAGCAGCACCACCCGGGGCAGCGCCGGCGGCGGCCTCTCGAGCAGCGCCAGGTCCTGGCTCGCGACCTCCGCGTCCCGGCCGGCGAAGTCCGTGAGCCGAATGCCGCCGCGGGCGGCGTGCAGCAGCCAGCGCCGGCCCACGAGGGCGACGGGCACGCCGGCCGCGGCCAGGCTCGCGCCTACGTAGCCGCCGATGGCCCCGGCCCCGAAGACGAGCACGCCGTCGCCCTGCTGACCTTCGCTCACGGCTGCCCGTCTACCGCAACCACGTGCCGGCCGACCAGCGTCCCGTAGGCCGGGTCCTGAGGCGCGTCGCGGAAGGCCCAGCGGCGATGCTCGATGGCCACCTCGCGGAGGCCCGGGCCGTGCACGGGCTCGGCCGCGGCGGCGCGCATCAGCGCGTCACAGCCCGCACGCACCGTGGGCTCCTCGGCAAAGCACTCGTCCCGGAGCACGTGCCGGTAGCGGCCGTCGCGAAGCGCGGGAATCGCCCGTTCGACGTAGAAACGCCGCGCGCTCCCGTCCGCGTAGCGACCGACGACCCGGTAGTGATCGACGACGCCGTCACGGAGCCGCGGCGAGTACATCTGCATCGCCGTCAGCGGAAAGAGCTCGATGGCGAAGACCCAGGCGACGGCGAGCACGCCGAAGAGCACGGGGACCAAGCGCGGCGGCGACGGTGACGTGCGCGGCGACGCAACTGGCGCCGGTGCCGTTGCCGGCGATGACGTTGCCGGCGGCGACGCTGCTGGCGGCGACGGCGCAAGGCGACGCAGCAGCGGCAGGTCCCACACATAGAAGGGCGTCCCGGGCTCCCGATCCACCAGCGGCCAGAGGAAGAAGAGGCCGCAGAGGAAGAAGAGGTCGAAGAAGAGGATGTTCTGCGTGAGCAGGATGCCCGCGTGCATGCCGATCATCAGTCCCGGCAGCACCAGCTTCCCGCCGCGCGTGACCAGGGCCAGCACGAAGAGCGCCTCGCCCAGGAGCGCCGTGACTCCCGCGGCCTCGAAGAGCAGGTCCGGCGCATCCACCAGCCGGAGCGAGAAGGCGCTCTCGAACTCCATGGGGTTCAGCGCGTCGCGGAAGAAGATCTCCCGCAGGTTGGTGGCGTCCCACCAGCGGAACCCGCCGTTGCAGAGCTTCGAGAGCCCGGCCTCGACGTAGCTCGCGGTGAGGATCGCCGCGACGGTGAAGCGACCCCAGCCGTAGGCGCCCCGTCGCTCCGAGCGCTCCTGCGCGTGGCCGCGCCGTGCATCGACGCTCAGCGCGTCGCCGCTCGGAAAGAACGCGAGGGCCGCGAGCATCATCCAGGGCACGAGCCCCGTGTGGTAGGGCTTGAAGGGCGCCCGGAGCAGGCCCGCGAAGACCAGGTAGAGCGCGGCGGCCACGGGCACGCTCAGGCGCGTGCGCACGCCGAGGAAGGCCAGGAGCAGCGCCAGGCGCACGGCGCCGGCAAACACCGCCAGCGCTTCCGGGCTGGCCACGAAGGCGTCCCAGCCGGGAAGCGCGGCGAGCAGGCCCATCACCCCCCACCACTCGAGCAGCTCCGGAGGCACGGCCGCGAGGCTCGGGAGATCCTCCCAGAGCGCGTTCAGGAGCAGCACGCCGGCCACCACCAGGCGGCTGAGGCCGAGCGCCGTGGCCGGCGCCTCGCCGACGAAGCGCCGAAAGAAGTCCGCCGTGAGCGAAGGCCGGGCGACGAGGAGCGCCAGCAGGCCGAAGGCGAGGCCGAGGCGCGCCGCCAGGTTCGACGTGTAGGCAGCCAGCTCCTCGGCCCCGAAGGCGCCGCCGGCCCCGCCGGCGAGCAGCCAATCCTGCACCGGGCCCAGCACGACGAGCACCAGCGCCAGGCCCAGCGCCGCGAGGCCGGCGGCCCGCAGCCTGCGGGAGCGCGTGGCGCGGGTCGCGTTGGCCGGCATGCGCCCCGGTCTACGTCCACGTGCCGCCGGCGCAACGCGGGCGTGTGCCCTTTCGGCCCAAGGGCGGTAGGGCCTGCTCCATGGCTCGCATCGCCTACTTCGTGCACGGCCGCGGCCGCGGTCACGCCGCCCGGGCCCGCGCCGTGCTCGCCGCCCTCGAGGCCGAGGGGCACGCGCTGGCCGTGCACGGCGGTGGCCAGGCCGCCAGCCTGCTCGGGTCGCGGCCGGACTTCGAGGCCGTGCGCGCGGTGCTTCCCGGCCCGGGGCTCTTGCCCTCCATCGTCGCCCGCCTCCCGGCGGACCTCCGGCGCTTCCGCCGGACGCGACCGGACGTGGTCATCAGCGACTCGGACCTGACCTCCGTGCACGCCGCCGCGATGCTGGGCATCCCCACGCTCGCCCTCGGCCATGGCCTGGTCTTCGCGAACTGCGCGCTGCCCCCGGGGCTCCCGCGCCTGGGCCTGCTTAGGGAGACGCTGAACAGCGGCAGCTCGTCGTGGATCGCCTGGCGCAAGGTGGTGGTGCACTTCGCCGACGCGCGCGTGACCTCGAAGAGCGCCGTGCTGGCGCGCCCGGATCTCCGCGACGGCCTCGCGCCCTCGACCGCCGACGACGGCTTCGTGCTGACCTACTTCCGCGACGACAACGGCCAGGACGTGCTTCGGGCGCTGCTCCAGGCGGGGCGCCGCGTGGTCTGCTTCACGGACGGGCCCGTCCCGGAAGGCGTGGACAAGCGCGCGCCTTCCGCGGTGGGCTTCGCGGAGGCGCTGGCCCGCTGCACGGCGGTGGTGGCGAGCGCGGGCAACCACCTCCCGGCCGAGTGCGCCATGGTCGGCAAGCCCCTGCTCGGCGTCTACGACGCGGGGGACCTCGAGCAGCGCATGAACGGGCTGCTCCTCGAGCACGCGGGCTTCGGTCTCACCGCGCCCCTGGGCGCCGTCACGCCCGCGCTCCTCGGGCGCTTCTTCGGCGAACGCTTCCCGCGGCCGGGCGTGGGAGAGGCCGTGCGCGCGCTGCCGCCGGTCTCCGCCGTCGTGCCGTCGCTGGTCCGGGAGGCGCTTGCCGGGGCCCGCGGCCGTGGTAGCGAGCGTCATGAGCGGTAAGGCCCGGCGACACACGATCTTGCGCTCGCCGTACTTCTTCCGGCAGCTCGGCCTCAGCCGCGGTCTCCAGACCATCGGGCGTTTTTTGGCCGAGCCCGAGGAGCTGCTCGAGGTCCCCGTGCCCGGGTCTGCGGGCCACGTGCTCGTGCGCGGCGCGAGCAGCGACCGGCGCTGCTACTCCCAGGTGTTCATGCAGCAGGAGTACGCCATCGACTACGGCTTCGAGCCCGAGGTCATCATCGACGGCGGCGCCAACGTGGGGTTTGCGGCGGTCTACTTCGCCGAGCGTTTCCCCGGGGCGCGCATCGTCAGCGTGGAGCCCGAGGAGAGCAACTACGCGCTCCTCGAGCGCAACGTCGCCCCCTACGCGAACGTGACGCCGGTGCGCGGCGCGATCTGGTGGAAGAAGGAGACGCTTTGCTTCCGCGACCCGAACGCGGCCAAGTGGTCCTTCGAGGTCGAAGCCGGGGACGACGCCCAGGCCGGGGACGTGGCCATCGAGGCCTTCACCGTCCCGGAGCTCCTGGCCATGGTCGGCGCCGACGAAGCCGGGCTCCTGAAGCTCGACATCGAGGGGGCCGAGCTCGGCCTACTCCAGCATGCGGACGCCTGGAAGCCGCAGGTTCGGGCCATGGTCATCGAGCTCCACGAGTACAAGCAGGCGGGCATCGACGCGGCCTTCGAGGCCGTCGCCCAAGGAGCCCTCTCGCGGCGGCGCGTGGGCGAGAACCACTACGTGCGCTTCCGCTGAGTGGGCCGGCGACCGACCACCCTGTACCGACACGAGCGTGCCGACATGAGCGTGCCGACATGAGCGTGCCGACATGAGCGCCGCGACCGAGGAGCCTTCGCCCTTTTGGCGCAGCGCGCGCGTCTACGCCCTGGCGAGCCTCTTCGGGGCCCTGCTCCACGTGGCGCACCTCGCCTGGACGCACCTGCTCACGCCGGAGGAGTACGGCCGCTTCGGCAACCTCCAGGTCCTCTTCTCCTTCGCCATCGCGACGCTCTCGCTCACGCCCCAGCCCTACGTGCTGGCGCACCTGCACACGCTCACGAAAGACCGGCTCGCGCGGAACCTCGGGGCGCTCTTTCCCCTGGCCCTCGCCGCCGGGGCCCTGGCGGTGCTGGCGACCACTCTGCTGCCGGCCGGTGCGCTCGAGGTGCTCGGCGAAGGGACGCCACGCTGGGCCGTCGCCGGCGTCGTGGCAGCCGCGGCCCTCGCGAGCGGGCGGCTCATGGCCCAGGCCGTGGCCGAAGCGCGGGGCCGCCCCGGTCCCGCCGCGGCCTGGATCGAGGTCGTCGATGGCGTGCGCCCGCTCGTGGCCTTCACGCTCTTTTTCAGCATCGGGCTCGGCTGGGAGGCGCGCTGGGCCGGGCTCGTTCTGGCCCACTGCGGCGCCGGCCTGCTGGCCGTCGTGCTCCTTCGCCGCCAGGGCTGGCTCCGCGCGCCCGGGGGTGAGGCGGAGCTCGGTCCGACGCTCCGCTTCGTGGTGCCGACGCTGCTCACGACCCTCGCCTACGTCGCCTACGACGGGGGCGACCGGCTCGTGCTGACGCATTTTCACGGCCTCGGGGCCTCCGGCCGCTACGACGTCGCCTATCGGCTCGCGCTCCTGGGGCAGACCGTGAACCTCGTGCTCCGCCGGAGCTTTACGCCGCTCTTTTACGCCGCCTACGCCGGTCGCCGGCTGGACGAGGCGCGCTCGCTTCTCTTGGCGACCACGCGGCGCACGCTGCTCTTCACGCTGCCCCTCGCCTTCGGCCTGCCCGCCGTGCTCGCGTTCCTTCCCGTGCTCGGCGAAGGCTACGAAGGCGCCCTCGGCATCCTGCCCGTGGTCGCCCTCGGCATCGCCTTCTGGGGCGTGCAGACGCTCTGGCAGCAGGTGCTCCTGGCGGCGGGCCGCGCCTCCCTTCCGCTCTACGTGTCCGCCGCCGGCGCCGTGCTCAACCTGGGGCTGAACGTGCTCCTCGTGCCGCGCTTCGCCGAGATGGGCGCGGCGGCAGCGACGCTCGCCTCCTTCGTGGCCATGGCCCTGGCCGCAGCGCTCCTGGCGCGTCCCTACTTGAAGCCCGACTACTTGAAGCCCGGCGACGGGGCCTGAGCCCCGACGTCTCCCGAGCGTTGGCCCATGGGCCTCGGCGCCGCCGTCCCCGGTACCCGGCCAGGGCGGCGCCGGGCCGGACCCTCACTCGGCGGCGAGCGGGAGGTCGACGGGCGCGGGCGGCGGCTCCGAAAGGCGAATTTCGCGCTGCACGAGCGCCTTCTCGTCCTGGTAGTCCTTGCGGTGGCCCCAGGCGAGGTAGGTGGCGATGACGGCCAACGACGCGACGGCGAAGAGCGTCAGACCCGCCGCGAGCGGCCCGAAGGCGAGATACGCCGGGATGGCCAGCGGAATCGCCGCGGGCATCAGCCGAATCCGGTTCAAGTCCCGGTCCAGCTTCTTCATGTTGTCGTCGAGCCGCATCAGCTCGGCTTCGAGCTTTTCTCGGTTTCGATCCATCGCGCACCTCCAAGCGCGTGCCCCGTTAGGTAGTGGTAAGGGATTGCCCACGTTTCGTAAAGGCATGTCCGCGATCGGGGACCGTTCGTGGCGCGAGGAAGGCGGCGCGAGCTTCGTCACGTTTCCCCCCGTGAGACCCTTGTGAGGACGAGGGGCGCCATCTAAGGCCTTGCTCCCGCCCCGGCGGGGAAGGGACGACGTATCCATGCGGCTGGCGACGCTTCGAGAAGGTGGACGGGACGGGACGCTCGTCGTCGTGAGTTCGGACGGCGCGCGCGCGCTTCGCGCCGGCGAGGTCGCTCCCACGCTGCAGGCCGCCCTCGACCGCTGGGACGAGGCCGAGACGGGGCTTCGCGCCCTCGCGGCCCGGGCCGACGCCGGGGAGGGCGAGGCCCTCGACGTGAGCGCTCTGCACGCGCCGCTGCCCCGGGCCTACGAGTGGGTCGATGGCTCGGCCTACATCAACCACGTGGTGCTGGTCCGGAAGGCGCGGAACGCCGAGCCGCCGCCCACGCTCGAGACCGACCCGCTCGTCTACCAGGGTGGCAGCGGCGTGCTGCTCGCGCCCACGGACCCCATCCCGCTCCCGGACGCGGCCTGGGGGCTGGACTTCGAGGCGGAGATGGTCTGCATTCTCGGCGACACGCCGCGCGGCACCACCGCGGACCAAGCCGCGCCCTTCATCAAGCTGGTCACGCTCTGCAACGACGTGACGCTCCGGAACCTCATCCCGACGGAGCTGAAGAAGGGCTTTGGCTTTTTCCAGGGCAAGCCGGCCACGGCCTTCGCCCCCTTCGCCGTCACCCCGGACGAGCTCGGTGACGTCTGGAAGGACGGGCGCATGCACGCGCAGCTCCGCACCACGCTCAACGGGACGCTCGCCGGCGACCCGCACGCAGGGCCGGAGATGCACTTCAGCTTCCACGACCTCATCCAGCACATCGCGAAGACCCGGTCCTTCACGGCGGGCACGCTGCTCGGGAGCGGCACGGTCTCGAACGCGGACCCGGAGCGCGGCGTGTCGTGCCTCGCGGAGCGGCGCATGCGGGAGATCATCGCCACGGGGTCCGCGACGACCCGCTTCCTCGAGGCCGGGGACCGCGTGACCATCGAGCTCACGCTCGGGGAGCGGAACGTCTTCGGGACCATCGACCAGACGGTCGAGGCGGTGTGAGCGCCGCGCTGACGAACCTGCGCCTCCGCGGCTACTGGCGGAGCAGCTCGTCCTGGCGCGTGCGCATCATGCTCGGGCTCAAGGGCCTCGCTTGGGAGCACGTGGGCGTGCATCTCCTCGAGGGTGACCACCGCTCGGACGCGCACCGGGCGCTCAACCCCCTCGAGCAAGTGCCCGTGCTCGAGTGGGAAGAGAGCGGCGTGCGGCACGTGCTCACCCAATCGCTCGCCATCGCGAGCTACCTCGACGCGCGCGTGCCCGAGCCGCCGCTTCTGCCCGCCGCGGCGCTGGACCGGGCCCGCGTGTGGGAGCTCGCCGAGATCGTCAACAGCGGCATTCAGCCGCACCAGAACAGCCGCACGCTCCAGCGCATCGAGGCGCTTGGCGGCGACCGCGGCGCCTGGGCCCGGGAGGCCGTCGCCTTCGGGCTGCAGGCCCTCGAGGCCCGGGCCGCGTCCACGGCGGGGCGCTTTCTCTACGGCGACGCCGTGGGCCTCGCGGACGTCTGCCTCGTGCCCCAGCTCTTCGGGGCCCGGCGCTTCGGCGTGGACGTGGACGCGCTGCCGACGCTCACGCGCGTCGAGGCGGCCTGCCTCGAGCTCCCGGCCTTCCAGGAGGCCGTCCCGGAGAAGCAGCCCGACGCCTTTTAGATGTCTCCGGCCCGCCCGGCGTGCGCATCCGCGCTGGGAGGGGGTCCGCCGGAGGCGGCGAGCCCCTAGAATCGTGGTCCTACGCGGGGGAGCGCCGCTGGAGGAATCGAACGATGAGCAAGGTCGAATCACTGGGCATCCAGGGCATCGAGGCCCTCCACTATTTCGTGCACGACCTCGAGCGCTCCCGGCGCTTCTACACGGAACAGCTCGACTTCCGCCTCGCCGGTGAGAGCACCCCCGCGCACGAAGCGGAGCTGCACCAGAAGAGCCTGCTCTTCGAAGCCGGCAAGGTACGCGTGCTCTGCAGCCAGCCCACGGGCTCCGGCGACGGGCCCGCGGCGCGCTTCCTCAAGCGCCACCCGGACGGCGTCGGCACCGTCGTGTTCGCCGTGAAGGACATCGAGCACTGCTTCCGCGTCCTCGACGAGCGCGGCGGCACGCCGACGAGCGAGGTGCAGACCTTCGAGGAGGACGGCGCGGTCCTGAAGACCTTCGCCATCACCACGCCCTTCGGCTCGAGCACCTTTCAGTTCGTGCAGCGCGATGCCGGCTTCCCGCGGCGCCTTCCGGGGCTGACGCAGCTCGAGGTCGCGGGCCCCGCGAACCAGTACGGCTTCCATCACATCGACCACATCACCTCGAACTTCGAGACCATGAGCCCGGCCTTGCTTTGGCTCGAGCACGTGATGGGCTTCGAGGAGTACTGGGGCATCGAGTTCCACACGAACGACGTGGCGCCCGGGCGCACCGTGGGATCGGGCCTCCGCTCGAAGGTCTTCAAGGACCCGAACAGCGACGTGAAGTTCGCCAACAACGAGCCCTACCGGCCCTTCTTCGACAAGTCGCAGATCTTCCTCTTCGCCGAGGACCAGCGCGGCGACGGCATTCAGCACGCGGCGCTCAGCGTGGGCGACATCATCCCCGCCGTGCGCGGCCTCCGCGAGGCCGGTGTGAAGTTCTTCCCAACGCCTGCGCCCTACTACGACGCGCTCCCGGGGCGCATCGACGAGCTCGGCATCGGCTCCATCGACGAAGACCTCGACGTGCTGCGCGAGACGCAGATCCTCGTCGACGGCAAGGGGCGCCGCTCCTACCTGCTCCAGATCTTCCTCCAGGACTCCGCGGCGACCTACGACGAGCGCGAGGCCGGGCCCTTTTTCTACGAGATCATTCAGCGCAAGGGCGACAAGGGCTTCGGCGGCGGCAACTTCCGTGCACTCTTCGAGAGCATCGAGCGCCAGCAGAAGGCCGAGGGCCGCATCTGATGCTCGACCGCATGGTCGTCGGCGACGTCCCGCGCAAGCACCACATCAAGCACACGCGGAACGGAGAGCTCCTCCACGAAGAGTGCCTCACGCGCCTCGGCTTCGACGGCGCCTACACCATCGCCTACCACGTGAACCGGCCGCACACGCAGGTGCCCGTGGAGGGCGTCGCGCACGGCTTCACGCTTCCGGCCAGCGCCGAAGCGGCCGAGCCTCGCCCGCTCCGCAAGCGCCACTACAAGAGCCAGGTCATGGGCGCCGGCGGCGCGCCCCTCGACGCGCGCGTGCCCCTCGTTTTCAACGACGACATCACCGTCAGCGTCGTGCGGCCGACGGAGCCGGACCCGGTCTACTTCGTCAACGGAGACGCCGACGAGATCTTCTTCTGCTTCGCGGGCGGCGGCGTGGTCGAGTCCGTGCTCGGCAGTTTGCGTTTCGAGCGGGACGACTACGTCTGCATTCCGAAGGGGATCCTCCACCGCATCGTCCCGGACGCGGGCGAACAGCATTGGTGCCACTTCGAAGGCCACGGCATGGGCCTGCTCCAGCAGTGGCGGAACGAAACGGGCCAGCTCCGCATGGACGCGCCCTACTGCCACCGGGACTTTCGCCGGCCGACCTTCGAGGGCCCGAAGGACGAGGGCATTCGGGAGGTGGTCGTGAAGCGCGCGGGCTTCGGCGCGGGGCCAAAGCCGGGCTTCCACGCCTTCCGCACGGAGCACTCGCCCCTCGACGTCGTGGGCTTCGATGGGACCGTCTACCCCTGGGCCTTTCCCATTCTGAACTTCCAGCCGCGGGCCGGCCTCGTGCACCTGCCGCCGGATTGGCACGGGACCTTCGGCTGCCGGGGCGCGCTCCTCTGTTCCTTCGTGCCGCGCATGGTCGACTTCCACGAAGAGGCCATCCCCTGCCCCTACCCGCATAGCTCCTTCGACTGCGACGAGATCCTCTTCTACGTGCGCGGCAACTTCACCTCGCGCCGCGGCGTCGGACCGGGCTCCATCAGCCATCACCCCATGGGCGTTCCCCACGGTCCGCATCCCGGCGCCTACGAGGCCTCCATTGGCCATCGCGAGACCAACGAGCTCGCGGTGATGATGGATTGCTTCAAGCCGCTCCGGCCGACGGCCGCGGCCCTCGCCATCGAGGATGCGGCCTACCATCAGAGCTTCGTGTAACGTCGTGTGATGCGTCTTTTGCTCCTCGTCGCGCTGCTGGGCTGCACGGCGTCGCCCGCGGACCTGGAGGTCGGCCAGGGCACGGCGGCCGTCGTGTACGGGCGCGACGACCGAGTGGAAGTCCATGCGCACCCGGACGCGCGGCTTCGGCGCGTCGCCGAGGAGGCCGTGGCCGTGCAGGTGCCGCCGAGCCGCCTCGACGTCGCCGCGCCCGGAGGCGTGCGCTTTCCGGCCACGGAGAGCCTTGCCGAGGCGGCGGAGCTCTGCCCCGGGGAGCGCTTCGAGGACCAGCCCGTCATCGGCGTCTGCACCGGCACGCTCATCGACCGCCAGCACCTGCTCACGGCCGCGCATTGCCTCGAGGTGCCCGGCGCCTGCGGGACGCTCTCCTGGGTCTTCGGCCTTCGCTACGCGCGCGGCGGAGAGCTCGTCCCCGTGCCCCATTGGGACGTGTACGCCTGCGACGCGGTCGTGGTGCAGCAGAACGCCGGGCCCGTGGACTACGCGGTGGTGCGCCTGGACCGGCCCGTCGTGGGGCGCGAGCCTGCGGCCCTGTCTGCGTCGCTCCCGCGGCGCGGCGCGGCCGTGGCCCTCGTGGGTCACCCGCAGGGCCTCCCCATGAAGATCGACTCGGGCGGTCGCGTCACGGAAGTCGATCCGGCGGGCCGGGCCTTTTCGGCCACGCTCGATGCCTTCCGCGGAAGCTCCGGGTCCGGCGTGTTCACGCACGACGGAACGCTCGTCGGCGTGCTGGAGAGCGGCATGACCGACTACCGCCGCGAGGGGGATTGCAACGTGGTCAACGTCATCGACCCACCGCCCGTGGACGCGGGCGAGGGCGTGACGGCGCTCGGTCCCGTGCTCGCGGCCTTCTGCGCGGCGCGGCCCAGCTCGACGGCGTGCGATTGTGGTGGCGTGCCCTGCGGCCCCGCGCCGGACCACGACCGCTGCGACGACGCACGGCTCCTCGTGACCCGCTCGCAGGAAATCGCCGGCACGCTCGCGGGCCACAGCAACGCCGAGGAAGGCTCCTGCGGCGGGGCCGGTCCCGACGAGGTCTACGCGCTCACCACCCGGGAGCGCGGCGTCCGCCTGCAAGCGGAGCTACGGGGGGTCGCTGGCGTGCTCTACGCGCGCCAGCGCGCCTGCCGCGGCGAGGAGCTCGCCTGCGCGGCGGCGGCTCCCGGCGCCACGTCCACGTCCCTCGACCTCCGCCTCGCGCCCTTCTCGAGCGCGTTCCTCTTCGTCGACGCGCGCACGGCCATGGCCGGGGACTACGTGCTCGACCTGCAGGTGACGCTGGATGCCGCGCCGGTGCCCGACGCCGGCACCGTCGAAGACGCCGGCGTGCCTTCGGACCTCGGCCCGCCCGCGGACCTCGGACCGCCCTCCATGCCCGCGGCAGACGCCGGCCCGCCGGCGCCGGACGCGACGGTGGTGACGCTGCCTCCGCCCACCATGACGCCCGGCGATGGGGCCGAGGCCGCCGGGTGCGCCGCCGGCGCCTCGCCGGCCGCCGCCGGAGCCCTGGCGCTGCTGCTCTTGGGCCTGCGCCGGCGCCGGGCCCGCCCGTGAGCTCGAGGAGCCCGGCCGCGGCCTACGAGGCGCTCCTCGCTCACGCGCTCGCGCTGCCCGAGGCCTGGCTCGACCATCCCTGGGGCGAGACCTGCGTGAAGGTGAAGAAGAAGGTCTTCGTTTTCCTTCGCCACGCCGAAGACGCCGGCGACGTGCACCTCACGGCGAAGCTGCCGGCGTCGGGTCACGGGCTGCTGAAGAAGAGCTGGGCCGAGCCCACGGGCTATGGCCTCGGCAAGCATGGCTGGGTGAGCCTGCGCCTCGGGTCCGGTGAGCTGCTGCCCCACGAGGAGCTCGTGGACCTCATCGAGGAAAGCTACCAGGCTGTCGCTCCGAAGCGCCTCGGGCGCCTCCTCGACCCCGACGACGACGACTGAACGCGCGGCCGGCTACCCGCCAACTCGACGTCGGGCCCGCGCCTTCACGCGGGCGGATTGGCCCGGGCGCGGGGAAGGGGCCCCAGCGCGTCGAGACCGCAGCGCGCCGCATGGTCCTCGAGGAGCGCGCGAAGGGCCCGGCGGTCCAGGGGCGCCTTTTCGCGCCACAGGCCCTCGACCACCAGCGTCGATGCGTCCCGGCGGAGGCTCAGCCGGCCCACGAGCTGCCCTTCATGAAGCAGCGGCATCACGTACCAGGCCCAGCGCCGCTTGGCCGCGGGCTTGTAGACCTCCCAGAGGTACTCGAAGCCGAAGGCGTCGTGGACGAGGCGCCGGTCCCAGAGCAGCGGGTCCAGCGGACCGAGCAGGCGCATGGAGCCGTCGTCGTCGCTTCGGAAGCGGCGCTCGCGAAAGCCCGCTGGCGCGTAGTAGCGGCGCCGGCCCACGCGCACGGCCTCGAAGCGGCCGGCGGCGACCTCGCCTTCCGCGAGCGCGGTCTTGCGGGGCTCCTGCAGCATGGACCAGCAGGGTCCTCCGGCGCGCCCCAGGAGGCCGGCGGCCTCGACGCGTTCGCGCAGCGCCCAGGTCCCGAAGTCGCCCTCGAAGCGGGGCAGCGGTCCAAGTGCGCGCTCCGGCAGGTCGAAGACCTTGCCGTCCTTTCGCCGCCCGGCGACCACGAGGCGGCATTGCGTGAACAGGACGCTGAGGGCCATGGAGGCAGCCTTGGACGTGCTCTTCCATCCGCTCCAGTCCACGGGATCCACGCGCCCGCGGTCCGAGAGCTCCCGCGCGCTCGAAGGGCCGCGGTCGCGAATCTCCGCTTCCACGGCGTCGAGGAGCGCGGGCGTGACCTTCGCCCTGCGCTGCTGCAGGCGCCACCAGGGCGTGCGCTCGGCCTGGGCCCGGTACGCGGGGAAGGCGCTCCGCGGCAGGAGACAGCGCTCTTTGGCGAAGTGCTCGAAGGCCAGCTTCGGGTGGCCCGCGTAGGCGTGGCGAAAGAGGTCGTCGCGCCCAACGCGAAGGCGCGCCATGGCCACCAGCTCCGGGTTCTTCCCGGCGCCGGGGTCGAGGGGGTCGAGCTGAATCGCCCGGCGCTCCGCCAGCAGCGCCGCCACGGCCCGGGGGCCACCGCGCCGGCGCCGGCCGCTCAGCCCGAGCTGCCCGAGCAAGAAGCAGCGCGCCTCGGCGGGCGCGAGCTCCACGGTTGGGTGCACGTCAGTTCGTCGTTCGAAGCATCTCGAGGAACTCGTCGGCGGTGACGAGACCCGTGATGCGGTGGTCGACCTCGCCGTCCGGGCCGTGCATGGCCAGGAAGGGCAGACCCATCTGGTCGTATTCGTTTTTGAGCAGGTCCCAGCGCTCGGTCTCGTTGCGACTGAGATCGATGCGCACGGGGACGAAGCGTTGGGCCTCGGCGACGACGCGCGGGTCCGCCAGGGCCTCGTGCTCGATCTCGTTGCAGGCGCCGCACCAGTCGGCTCCGAAGTCCACGAGGAGCGGCTTGCCGCTCGTCACCGCGGTCTCCCGGGCCTCCGCGTAGTCCGTCATCCACTCGATGTGCGCGCCTTCCGGGAGCGCCGCGGACCAAAAGATGAGGCCCAGAAAGCCCGCCGTCGTGGCCAGCACGCCCAGGCCCTTGCGGACGCGAGAGACGACCGAGCCTTCCTTGAAGGAGAGGTGCACGGCGCCGAGGAGGATGCCGCCGATGGCGAGCGCGCCGGGGATGAGCAGCCACTCCGTGGTGCGCACGTCGGGTCGCGGGAGCGGGAGGAAGGCCTTCAAGTAGTAGACGGCCATCACGAGCATCACGATGCCGAAGACGCTCTTGACGCCGTCCATCCACTTGCCGCTCTTGGGGAGGCTCACGGCGAAGGTGCCCACGGCGAAGAAGAGCGTGCCGAGGCCCAGGCTGTAGATGAAGAAGGCGAGGGCGCCGAAGCC
>JBCCAW010000769.1:0-2212 GCA_039814655.1 Myxococcota bacterium
CCCGGGACGCGGCCGCGCCCACGGTGCGCTTCGACGGGCAGACCGTTGCGCTCTCGGCGGACGCGGGGAACGCGGTGCGCGTGGGTACCCTCGAGGGACTGGCGTCGTCCGGCGAGCACGTGCTGAGCGTGCGCGGCGGCCTCGCGCTCGTGGCCCTCGAGGCGCGCCTCGCGATGCCTTGGGAGCCCGCCGGAGGCCGGTCCGAGAGCGCCGGCCGCGTCGAGGTCTCCTTCGAAGGGCCCCTCGGGGCCCGGGACCGGCGAGCGGGCCTTCGCCTCGTGCTGCGCAACGGCGACCCGCAGGTGCTCCGGACGCCCGTCGTGCTCGTCGACCTGCCCGCGGGCGTCGAGCTCGACGAGGCCACGCGCGAAGAGCTCGCCGCGGCCGGCGCCGAGGAAGCCGAGCTCGACGGGCGCACGCTGCGGCTCTGGCTGCCGGCGCTCGGTCCCGGCGCCGTTCGCGCGCTCCCCCTTCGCCTGCGCTGGGCCGTGGGAGGCGTGCTCCGGGGGCTCGGCGTGCAGGTCTTCGATGCAGGCCAGACGAGCGCGCTCGCGCCGGGCGGCGGGGCGCGCTCGGTGCTCCCGCCGAGGGACCTCGAGATCGCCGACGAGGGCCCACCGGTGCAGGTCCCGGACACGCCACCGGAGGGTGCGCGCGGCGGCGAGGGCGAGGCCCCCCCACGCTGGCCCGAGCCCCTCGTCCCCGTGGCGTCGGCGCCTCGTTTCGAGGTGGCGGAGGTGGTGTTCGCATGACCGACCATGATCCCCGTCGCGCCTTTGCCCGAGCCCCCTCCCCCCGGGCCTGCGCGGCGCTTCTTCTCGCCCTCGCCGGGCTCACGGCGATCCCCGCACCGGCGCCGGCGCAGACCGGGGCCCGGCGCCGGCTCACCGGCGAGGTGCGCGGCCTCGAGCTCCAGCTCGAAGGCTCGCGGAGCGCCGTGCGCGGCGGCACGCTGGACTGGGCCTTGGCCGTGTATGAAGTCGTGGGCCTCGACGTGCTCCGGCCGGCTCCCGGTGCCCGGGTCCAGCTCGTCACGTCCTACGCTCCGGCCGCGGAGCCGCGGATACTCACCGTGGATGGTGCGGGCCGGGGGCTGCTCTCCCTTCCCGTCCCCGAGGACGCGCCGGACCGCTTCACCGTCAGCCTCGAAGTGCGCCGGGGCGGTGCGCGCCGTCGCTTCGAGCTCCCCGTGCAGACCGTGGCGTCGCGGCGGCTCACGGTCGTGGCCCCGCCGCAGACCGTGCCCGGCGCGTCCTGGCCGATCTTGGGCCGCTTCGAGCGCGTGGCCGACGACGCGCCCATCGGCGAGGCGTCGCTCACCGTGCGCCTTCGTGACGCGGAGGGTCCCTTGGGTGCGCCGCGCCCGGTCACGACGGAGGCTGACGGGTCCTTCGTGCTGGCGCTGCCCGTACCGCGGGACGCCACAGGGCAGCTCGTGGCCACGGTGCAGGGTCCCGAGGACGCCCGGCGAAACGCCCCCGCGGCGCAGGTCCGGGCCGCGCTCTCGCAGGGCGCAGGGCCGGGCCTGCTCGTCGGCGTGGCCCCGGAGCGTTGGGTCAGCGCTCCTCAGGCCCCGCTTCGCCTCGACATCGTGGTGCGGGATCCGGAGGGACGCCCGGTCCCCGGGGCGCGGGTCCGTCTCGGGTCCCAGCCGCTCGCGCCGGAGCTTCCCGCGGCCGGCGCGCAGCGCGATGCACCGAACGTCGTCCGTACCAACGCCCGGGGACGGGCGACGCTCTCGGCGCGGACGCCGCGCATCTCAGCGCCGTGGTTCGACCACGGCTTCGTCGTCAGCGTCGCGTCGGCGGGCTTCGGCTCGGCGCGGGGCACGGCGCGCGTGCGTGTCACGGGCCAAGACTGGGCGGCGCGACTCGCCGTCGGCGGCGGCGCGCTCGCCGGGTCCCTCGGCGGCCACGTGGGCGTGGAGGTGGTCGGCACGGACGGGCACCCGGCGCCGGCCGGCGTCCCCGTCGCCCTTTCGGGGCCTCGCCTAGGCACGCTGCGCGGCGTGACGGACGCCGCCGGCTTCGCGTGGATCGACGTGCCCTCGCTTCGCTCGGTCTCCGACGGGGACCCTTGCGGCGGTGCCAGCAGCACGGCCGTGCGCTGGACGCTCGGCGCGGGAGGTGCACGCCCCATATCAAAGTGTCTTGCTTCTCAAAACCAGTTGTCACAATCTGTGCCTTCGAAGTCACCCATGTCAGGTCGGAGG
>JBCCAW010000639.1:0-3239 GCA_039814655.1 Myxococcota bacterium
CCGAGGCGGTGCGCCGCGGCCACGGCGCTCACCACGGGGAGAAAAATCGCCGTCGTGACGTCGATGGCGAGCGGCGCCTTGCGGAGCAGCAGCGCCTGCAAGGGCTCCCCGTCGATGCGCTCCATGACGATGTAGGGGAGTCGCTTGAGGATGCGCCGGTTCCCGCTCGACTCCTGCGTCGTGGTGGCCTCGCTCGGCTCCGTGGCCTCGGACCACCCGTCCACGGCTTCCACCCGCGCCTTGAGCTCACCGAAGTCGATGAGCCGGACCACGTGCGGGTGCGTGAGCTTCCCGATGACCTTCATCTCGCGTTCGAAACGCCGGCGCTCTACGGCTCCGGCGGCATCGTCCGCGTGGTGATGACGCAGCACCTTTACGGCCACGAGCTGTCCCGTGCTGAGCTGCCGGGCTTCGAAGACGATGGCGAAGCCGCCCTCGCCGATCTCCCGAACCACCTCGTAACGCCCGTCGAGTACCGTGCCGGGCTCGGCGCGCCCGTCCGGGGGCAACGCGGCGGCGGGCGCGGGCACCGTCGGTGCTTCCTCGCGCGTCTGCAGGTGGCTCTGGATGCGCGCGAGCGCGACGGGAAAGTCGATGGGCTTGGTGACGTAATCGTTCGCCCCGAGGCGAAGCGCCTCGACGACATCCGAGGAGTCGGTCTTCGCCGTCGCCATCAGGATGGGGAGCTCCGCCTGCGCGTAGCTGGTCCGCAGCCGGCGGAGCACCTCCATGCCGTCCGTGCCCGGCATCATGATGTCGAGGAGGACGAGGTCGTACTCGGTCCCCTCCACCATATGGAGCGCCTCGTCGCCATCCGGTGCCGTGTGCACCTCGTAGCCACGCTTGCGCAGTCGCCGCGCCAGCATGTCGCGGTTGTCCGCGTTGTCGTCGACGACGAGGAGCCGGGCGGAAGAGGGCATGAGGGCGCCGCGAAGGACCGTACCTGCGGCGCCTACGCCGGGCAATGCGCGAACGCGCCGGTCCCCTTCAGGCCTCGAGGAGCGCTCGCATCTTGGCCAGGAGCCGCGGGAGCTCGACGGGTTTCGTGTCGTACTCGTCGCAGCCGGCTTCGAGGGCCCGCTCCCGGTCGCCGCGCATGGCGTGGGCCGTCAGCGCGATGATCGGTACGGCGCGCGTCGCCTCGTCCTCCTTGAGCACCCGCGCCGCGGACCAGCCATCGAGTACCGGGAGGCTCATGTCCATGAGCACCAGATCCGGTCGTTCGCTGCGCACGAGGGCAACGCCCCGCTCCCCGTCCTCGGCCACGACTACACGGAAGCCCTTACGTCGGAGTCGCCGGGAGAGCATGTCCCGGTTCATCTCGTTGTCCTCCACCAGGAGGACCATGGGTCCCTCGTCCTGCTCCGCCACCGGCACCTCGTTCAGAACCGTACCGCAGGGGCCGGCGTCGGGAGTATGCTCCGTCGCGCGGCACGGCGCCGCAGCTCATGCAGCGCGACGAAGCACAGCGGGAGACGGCGTCCCGTGACATGGACAGGCGTGACGGGAGCCCGCCCGGCGACCCCGTCGACGGCCAGGCGGCGGGGAGGACGGGCTTTCGTTTCCCGGGGCCCCGCTCCCTCGTCGGCCGCATCGCCCTCGCGACGCTGACGCTCTTCGCGTTGGCCATCGGCGTGCTCCTTTGGCAGAGCAACGCCCGCATCACCGCGTCCATCGAAGCCGGTGAAGTCGGCCGCATCCGGGCCATCGCCGCGACGCTCGCGCCTCAGCTCGACGGACCGAGCCTCGCCGCCGCGGCCGTGACCCTGCCCGACGTCGATGCCTTCCGCGCGTGGGCCGACGCGCCGGCCACGCTGCGCCGGACGCACGAGGTGCTCGAGGCCGCGGCTCGGCAAAACCGCCTGTCCACACCCATCGAGCTCGTGGTCCCGCGCACGGACATGAGCGAGCGGATCCGCAGCGAACCGGAGCGCTCGGCGGGGAACGCCATGCAGGTGATCGCGACCAGCGACACGCTGCCCAACTATCGCCATGGCGTCGGCTACCTGCCGGCCATGGCTGGCGCGCTCGACGGCGCCGTGGTCGCCACCGATCCCTATGCCGATGCGGAGGGCACCTGGATCAGCGCCTTCGCGCCGGTCTTCGACGCGCACGGCGACGTCGCGGCCGTTCTCGTCGTGGACGAGCCCCTGGACCCGCTCCTCGAAGGCCAAGAGGCCTACGCACGACAACTCGCCGTGCTCGCGTTGCTCTTGCTCATCGTCGCCGGGGCGGGGCTGGTGCTGACCGCAGCCAAGCTGACGACGGGGGTCACGCGGCTGGCCCAGGCCGCCCGGGCCTTCGGCCGCGGGGACCTGCATACGCCGATCCGTGCGGAAGGCGACGCCGCGGAGGTGCGCTACCTGGCCAACGCGCTCGAGGCGGCCCGGCAGGAGATCGCAGGGTCGATCCAGTCACAACAAGAGAGCGAGATGGAGCTCGCCGAGGCGCTCCAGGGAGCCCAGGAGGCGACGCGCGTCAAGTCCCAGTTCCTCGCCAACATGAGCCACGAGCTCCGCACGCCCATGAACGCGATCCTGGGCTACTCGGAGATGCTCGTGGAGGAGTGCGAGGACGACGGGGCCGAGGGCTACATCCCGGACCTCAAGAAGATCCACCGCGCCGGCCACCATCTGCTCGCACTCATCAACGACATCCTCGATCTCTCGAAGGTCGAGGCCGGCAAGATGGAGATCTACATCGAGGACTTCTCGGTCACGCAGCTCGTGAGCGAGGTCTTCGAAACGGTGCGCCCGCTCGTCGAGCGCAACGACAACGTCCTCGTCGTCGAGATCGCCGAAAACGTCGACCGCATGCAGTCGGACCAGACCCGCGTCCGGCAGATTCTGCTGAACCTGCTGAGCAACGCGGCGAAGTTCACCCGAGATGGGCGCGTGACCCTCGGCGTGCGCCGGGAACGGGGCAACCTCTGCTTCGCCGTGAACGATACGGGCATCGGCATGACCGCGGACCAGATGGTCGGGCTCTTCGACGCCTTCACCCAGGCCGACGCCTCGACGACGCGGGAGTTCGGCGGCACGGGCCTGGGCCTCGCCCTGAGCCGGCAGTTCGCCCAGCTCCTCGGCGGGCGCATCGAGGTGGAGAGCGTCCAGGGCGAAGGCTCGCTCTTCACCGTCGTGCTCCCGCGGCGCGGACGCCGGCAGAAGACGTCCAGCTCACGCATGCGCGTCATCCCCATGGGCGAGCTATCGAGCGAGTTCGAGCTCGGCTCCGGCCGC
>JBCCAW010000750.1:0-2378 GCA_039814655.1 Myxococcota bacterium
CTCCGTGCCCGGCGTCGCCTGCGCGAGCGACGCGACGAGAAGGCCGAGCACCCCCGCCCCCACGACGACGACGCGCTGGCCCACGGTGAGCCCGGCATCCCAGCAGCCGTTGAGCGCCGTCTCCATGTTGGCCGCGAGCACCGCGCGCGCATCGCTCACGTCGTCGGGCACGGGCACCAGCGCGTCCGCGGCAACGGTGTAGGCGCTCTGGTGCGGGAACAGGCAGAACACGCGGGCGCCCGGCGCGAGCGTCGCGCCGGGCGCAATCGCCGCCGGCCAGGCCGCTTCCGGGCCGAGGCCCGTGACGACGCCGACGCTCGCGTAGCCGTACTTCACCGGCGCGGGAAACGCGCCTTCCTGCCGCGGGGCCCGCATGCGCGTGTGCTGGCTCGGCGGCACGCGCCCCTCGAAGACCAGCCGCTCGGTCCCCCGGCTGATGCCCGAGGTGGTGGCCTCGACGCGCGCCTCCGCGGGTCCCGGCGCTGGCGCCTCGGCTGGCCGGAGCGCGTAGCAGCCCGGGGCGACGAGCCAAAGCGCCTGCGGCGCAGCCCCCGCCGGGGGCCTCCTCTCCGAGGTCACGCCAGCAGCGTAACGCGGCCCCGGACCCCGGAGGCATGGGCTTTTGAGGCAGGGTCCCCGGGTCCGGACATCGACGCCTCGCCCCGGCGCCCCAAGAGCTTCGCCGTGCGCCGACTCATCGACCAGTACCTGCTCTCGCTGCCGGTGCCGCGGCGCCGGTTCCTCTTCGGAACCCTGGTGCTCTCCGGCGTGGTCACGCTCGCCGCCATCATGCTGCGGGTGCTCGCGGCCCAGGGGCTCACGCCCCTCGAGCTGGGCATGCTCGCCTGCTACGTCGTGACGCTGCCCTGGCAGGTCATCGGCTTCTGGAACGCCGTGCTCGGCTTCGCCTTCCTCCGGACCGCGCCGGACCCGGTGGGCGCCGTCTCGACCTTCACGGAGCGCCGCGCGACGCCCATCACGGCGCCGACGGCGCTCGCGCTCCCGATCCGGAACGAGGCCGTGGCGCCGGTCTTTCGGCGCATCCGCTCCCTCTTCGCCAGCCTCGACGCCGCGCAGCCGGACGCCCCGGTCGCGCTCTTCGTCCTGAGCGATTCGGACGACCCGGCCATCATCGCCGCGGAGGAGGCCGCCTTCGCCTCGCTCCGGGAAACGCTGCCCGGCTCGGAACGCGTCTCCTACCGGCGCCGCACCGACAACGCGGGCTACAAGGCCGGCAACGTGCGCGAGCTGGTGCTCCGCCGGGGCGAGGACTTCCGCTACCTGGTCGTTCTCGACGCCGACAGCCTCATGACCGTCCAGGCGCTTCAGCGCGCCCTGGCGATCATGGAGCGGCGCCCGCGCCTCGGGCTGCTCCAGACGCTGGTGGTGGGCCTCCCTGCCGAGAGCGCCTTCGCCCGCCTCTTCCAGTTCGGCATGCGCCAGGGCATGCGGAGCTACACCACGGGCAGCTGCTGGTGGCAGGGCGCCGCCGGGCCCTACTGGGGCCATAACGCGGTGCTCCGCATGCGCGCCTTCCGCGACCACGGCGCGCTGCCAGTGCTCCCGGGGGCGCCGCCCTTGGGCGGGCCCGTACTCAGCCACGACCAGGTCGAAGCGGCGCTCATGCGCGCCGGCGGCTGGGACGTACGCGTGCTGCCCCTCGAGGACGGGAGCTTCGAGGAGAACCCGCCGACGATCGTCGACTACCTCCAGCGCAACCTCCGCTGGTGCCAGGGCAACATGCAGTACCTGCGGCTGCTTCCGCGGCTGCCTTCGCTTCGCCCCATGGGCCGTGTGCAGATGCTGCTGGCGATCTGGATGTACCTCGGGGCGCCGGCCTGGATGGGCTTTCTCGCGCTCGGAGTGCTGCAGGCGGTGAGCGAGGGCGGCGCGGCCTCCGTGCCGCAGTTCGCGAGCCTGGGCGGCGTGCTCTTCGGGCTCATGATGCTGCTCCTCTTCGCCCCGAAGGTACTTGGCGTCGCGGACCTCCTCCTCGACCCCGAGCAGCGGCGCCGCTACGGCGGGACCCGCGCCGTGCTCGCGGCGACGGGCGCGGAGCTGCTCTTCTCGCTCCTCCTCGGCCCGGTGGTCGCGGTCCACGAGACGGTCTTCATGGGCGGCCTCCTCTTCGGGCGGACGACGCGCTGGAGCGGGCAAAACCGCGCCGCCCGCAATCTCCCCTGGCGCACGGCGGTGGCCGTGGGCGCGCTGCCGACGCTCCTCGGCCTCGTCTTCACCGTGTTGCTCGCGCTGCGCGCTCCGGCGCTCTTGCCCTTCGCGCTGCCGGTGCTCGCGGGCTGGCTGCTGGCCATCCCCTTCGCCTGGGCGACGGGGCACTCGGCGCTCGGGCGGTGGATGGCGCGCCGCGGGCTCGCCGC
>JBCCAW010000690.1:0-2886 GCA_039814655.1 Myxococcota bacterium
GAGGGCGAGGGCGGCGGCGCCGACGAAGAGGAGAACGGTCTCCCCGCTCCGGACGCCCTCGAAGAGCCACATGCCGCCGAGACCCACGCCGAGGGCAAAGGCGAGACCGCCGGCGAGCAGCGGCGCCGCGGGCCAACGCTCGGCGCGCCCGGCGCCGGCCAGCGCCAGGAGCGTCCAGCTTCGCTCGCGCTCCCGCACGAGCCGGCCCGCCACGTGCGTGAGCGCGTGCTCGCGAAGGCCCTCAGGGCCGAGGGTCAGCCGGGTCTGGCGCCGTACGCCGAGCAGCCAGAGGAGGCCGCGGCCGAGCCACTGAAGCGCGGCCCACCCGCTCACCCATCGTAGCAGCCCCGGCAGACCGGGCGCCGGCGCCCGCCGAGGCGTCCCTTCCACCTGCGGCAGGACCGGCTCCGCGGCGACGTCGAAGGCCCGCGCGAGACGCGCCGCGGGGCCCCGCGCCAAGGCCTCGAGGACCGCCCGCGCCGACGGGTGCGCGCTCGCCGAGAGCGCCGCGAGGCGAAGCGCCCGGCCGGCCACCGCGGCCGGGGAGTCGCCTTCCGGAACACCACGGCCGAGGGCCTCCCAGATCGGGCCCGCGCTGGCGCCGAGCACCGGGTCGATGAAGGCGTGCACCTCGTCGTAGGGGCTCGCGAGGGCCAGCCAGTCCGCGTGCGCGACGAAGCGCGCCAGCCGATCCGGCTCGGCGAGGTGCGGGGCGAGACCGGCGACGGCAAGCGCGGTCACGAGCGCCCGCCCGCGGCTGTTCTGGGGCCCCTCCTCGAGGAGCACGAGCACGTCTTCACCGAGCAGGCGCGCGCTCTCCGGCGACACCCCCAGCGCTTCGGCGCGCCGGGCGACGTGTTCCTTGCCGGCGAAGAGCAAGCGCCCCTCGGCCTGGCGGGTCAGCACGTCCAGCGCCAGCGCCGCGAGCTCCACGGGCGCGTCGCGCGCGGCCGCGGACACCTCGTTGGGGTCCGCGAGCGGCGACGCCGGGGCCTCCGAGGGATGGGCGCTCACGGGGCCCGGGCTTAGTCAGCCGCCGCGCCGGAGGCAACCGGGGATGCCGTGTCGAGCGTGTCGTCCTCCTCCGGTGCGGCGCTCTCCGGGGAGGCCGCGCTCTCCGGGGAGGCGGCGCTCTCCGGGGAGGCCGCGCTCTCCGGGTCCGGCTCGCGCTCGCCCGCGGGTGCCTCCGAGGGCGGCGCCTTGCGAGGACGCGGGCCCGGGTCCTCGTCCTCGGCGCCGAAGAAGCCCGACGCGCGGTACCGGGCGAGGCCGCGCATGACGCCAATCTTGATGACCGCGGCTGCCGGGAGCGCGAGGAGCACGCCCAAAAAGCCGAAGAGCTCGCTGGCGACCATGAGGGCCAAGAGCACCCAAAAGGAGCCGAGACCCACGCTGTCGCCCACGATCTTCGGCGTGATGACGAAGCCCTCGAGGGCTTGGATCCCGAAGTGAATCACGACCACCAGCGCGAACTGCTCGAGGCCCTGATAGTTCAGGGCGCACATGAGGAGCGCGAGCCCGAGGGCCAGGATGCTCCCCGCGTAGGGAATGAACGAGAGCAGTCCCGCCAGCAGGCCGATGGGCACGGCCAGACGAACGCCCGCCACCGTGTAGCCAACGGCGTAGAGAACGGCCAGCACGACCATCACGGTGAGCTGGCCGCGGACGAACTGCCCCAGCACCGCATCGACCTCGTGCACGGCATCGTCGACGCCGCCCCGGTGCCGCGGGGGGAGCAGCTCCCGGCCGGCGGAGACCATGCGGTCGAAGTCGTAGAGCAGGTAGTAGGCGAAGACGGGAATGATGAAGAGGCCCGTGACCGCAGCGACCACGCTCGCCGTACCGCCCACGAGCCCCTGCACGAGCGACGCGAGCGGCGTGATGGCCCGCTGCGCGAGGTCTTCCGAGCCCTCGCTCAGCTGCACGAGGATCTCGCTCAGGCTGTGCGGGACCGGAATGCCTCGCTCCCGGAGCACGGGCTCCCAGGCCGCGAGGAGGCTCTCGGCCTTGGCCGGAAGCTCCGCCGCCACCACGGCGACCTCCCGCACGAGCCCCGGGACGAAGAGCAGAAAGAAGAGCACCAGGCCGCCGAGAAAGGACCCGAGCACGAGCGCCGAACCCGCGCTCCGTCCCATGCCCCGGGCTTCGAGGCGATCGACGAGCGGGTCGAGGCCGTAGGCGATGAGGAAGGCGAAGAAGAGCGGCGTCAGCACGGCCTGCAACGACGCCAGCAGCCACACGATGCCCGCCACGAGGGCGACCCAGGGCAGCCAGCGCGGTAGACCGAAGAGGCCCCGGGGCCCTTCGTCGTCCGGACCCGTCGGAGGCGCGGACCACTCGCCGGGAGTGCTCATCGTAGCCTCATAGCATCCCGCGGAGCCGGTCATCTCCTCTCGTCGCGAGGAACGCCGCAGAGGCCCGGGCGCAGACGCGGGGCACGAGCTGATACCGTTGGCCTCGATGCAGCGAATCGACTTCTATGTGCAGCACCTCATGCGTCACAACGCGAGCAGCATCGAGCTCGTGAGCGGGGAACCGGTCAAGTTCGAGCTCGCCACGGGCGTGCGCCACTCGAACAAGCCCATCGAGCACGCGCAGATCGCCCAGCTCGTCCAGGAGGCCGCGCCGCCGGCGGCGCTGGAGGGGCTGCGCAGCGCTGGGCGCGCCGAGTTCATGCACGCTTCCCCGGTCGGGCTACGGGTGCAGGTGAGCCTCTCGGCGCGCGGCCCCGGTGCGTGGACCGTGCGCATGGGACCAGCGCCGGAGGCTGCGCCCGCGGCCGCGGCCGTGGAGAGCATTCCGCTCCCGCCTCAGGAGCCTCGCCGCGCACCGGCCGCGCCGCGGGCCGCGAGCGCCGGGCGACCGGGCGAAGCCAAGCTCAACCGC
>JBCCAW010000128.1:0-12138 GCA_039814655.1 Myxococcota bacterium
GCCGCGCCTTCGCGCGGCGCCGTGAGCGCGCCAGCGCGTCACGGTTATGGCGCGCTTCGGCACGGCGGGCGCCGGCGTCGGGGGCGAAACGACCGGTCGGCGTTGGCGCGACTCCTGCTAACGTCGGGGAGCACCGGGCGTGCGCCCGGGCCCTTGGGAGGATCGAGATGCTTGCTTTTTCGTCGCGGCGTACGCTGGTCGCGCTCGCCGGCCTGGCCCTCTTTGCCCTGCTCGCGACGCCGGCTCCCGTCGCCGCCTGCGGCTGCTTCTCGCCGCAGCAGCCGCCGCCGGGCGAGGTCGACTTCGCCGTCGACCAGGAGTCCGAGCAGATCATCTTCGAGGTGCCGGGCGACGGCACCATCACGGCGCACGTGCTGATCCGCTACCAGGGCAAGCCGGAGAGCTTCGCCTGGCTCGTGCCCGTGCCGACGGCGCCGGAGCTCGCCCTGAGCGAGACCTTCACCTTCGCGACCCTGGACCGCCTCACGGGCCCGATCATCGACGAGCGGTCGACCAACCTCTGCCCGGGACCCGCCTTCGAGTGCGAGTACCACGCGGCGTGTGCGCCGACGCCCTACTGCCCGGGCGCGGCGCCGCCGGCGCCGGACACGCCTATCGCGCTGGACTTGTCCGCGGACTTCGCCGCGTCCGACGGGGGCACCGACGCGGGCGCGCCGCCCGTCGACGTGCTCGGCCGGGAGACCATCGGCTCCTACGACACGATCACCTTCGCCGCGGGCGACGCGGCGGCCGCCGTGGTCTGGCTCCGGGACAACGGCTTTTTGGTCAACGAGACCACGGCGCCCTTCATGCAGCCCTACGCGGACGCGGGCATGGTCTTCGTCGCGAGCCGCCTCGTGCCCGGGGCGGACGTCGACGAGATCCGTCCACTCCGCATGACCTACGAGGCCGAGGAGCCCATGGTGCCGCTCCGCCTGACGGCCATCGGCGCGCAGCCGCACCTCACGGTGACCTCGTACATTTACGCGCCCGTGGCCTACGAGCCGCGAGACCACCCGCTCCTCACCCTGCCCGCGGGCGCGCTCACCTTCGATCCGAACGGGCGCGACAACTATGGGCAGGTGCTCGCGCGGGCCGTGGACGACGCGGGCGGCGACGGCTTCGTCGAGGAGTTCGGCGGCCGGCCGCCAGGCCTCGACGCCTTCAGCGACGGGCGCTGCTGCGGCGGAGGCTCCGACAACTGCGGCATCGCGGCCGACGGCCTCTGCCAGTGCCCGGCGGACGACTTCGACGCCGAGGACTGCGGCGAGGAGATCGTGGCCGGCGTGGAG
This sequence comes from Myxococcota bacterium, assembly GCA_039814655.1. Lineage (GTDB taxonomy): Bacteria > Myxococcota_A > Polyangia > Polyangiales > Houyiibacteriaceae > CALCTH01. The sequence goes on from JBCCAW010000128.1 coordinate 1,293, forward strand.
CTCTTGGGCGAGCTCGCCACGCGCCACGCGCGCGTGACGCGCTTGACGACGCGCATCTCCGCCGAGGAGATGACCTTCGACCCGGCCTTCCGCATCGCCACGCGCACGCCCGCGAACGAGCGCCTCCGGCTGAGCGCGCTCCGCTTCTCGCTCAACGGCTGCGCCACCGACGTGGTCGACCAGCCGGCCTTCGTGGAAGCCGTCGAGTCCGACCTCTGCAGCGCCGTCTACTGCGGCCGGGGAGAATGCGTCGTCACGGACGCGGGCACCGCGGCCTGCGCCTGCGACGCGGGCTTCGTCGCCCGGCAGTTCCAGGACCTCGACGGCGCCTCCTCGGTGACCTGCGTGCCCGACACGCCGCCGGTGGATCTCGAAGCCGGCGGCGTGGATCTGCCCACGTCCTGCGGCGGCATCGACTGCGGCGACGGTACCTGCGTGGACCTCAACGGCTTCCCGTCCTGCGCGTGTGCTGCAGGGGCGGCCGCCAGCGTGAGCCGCTTCGACACCGCGCCTACGTGCCGGGCCATCGCTCGGCGCACGGGGAGCCCGGGCGCCGAGCGCTTCACGGCCGCCTTGGCGGACCTCGACGTCTGCGCGCCGGTGGCCCCGGCCTGCCGGGAGGGCGGCTGGCTCGTACCCGCCGAAACGACGGGCATCGCTTGCGCGCGAAACGCCCCGGACCCGGCACGCCTGGTGGTCCCCCCGGCCCCGGACTGCAACGACGACCTCTGCCTCGACCGCGCCGGCAACCCCGTGAGCCGCGACGCCTGGGCCCGCCGCAACGACGGCTGCAGCGCCGCCGCCACCAGCGCCCCGTGGCTCATCCTGGGCCTCTGGCTCTGGATGAGGCGCCGGCGGTAGCCGGAAACGGAAACGGAAACGGAAACCGTCTCCCCCTACCCCAGCCGGCCGTCCCGCATGCTCAACCGGCGGTCCACGGCCCCGTGCTCCGCGAATCGCGGGTCGTGGGTGGTCACGAGGACTGCCGGGGGACTCTCTCCGGCCTTCAACTCCGCCAGCAGTTCCACGATGCGCGCGGCGTTCTCCGCGTCGACGTGTGCCGTCGGTTCGTCGAGCAGCAGCACGGCCGGGGCTCCGAGGAGCGCCCGGGCGAGGGCGCCGCGCTGTCGCTCTCCCCCGCTCAGCCGGTCGACGACGCGACCCGCCAGCTCCGCCAGACCAAAGCGCGCGAGCAGGGCAAGCGCTCGCGCGCGTTCCTCGGCCGTGGCCCCACCCTCGGGCACGCGCGGCAAGAGCACGTTTTCGAGGAGGCTCATGCCGCGGACCAGCTGGAGCTCCTGAAAGACGAAGCCGACCTTCTCCCGCCGCCAGCGGGTCCGGTGGTGGTCGCGGAGGCCGACGATGGAGCGCCCGGCCACGCGTACGTCGCCGCTCGTCGGGGCCAAAAGGCCACCGAGGGCCAAGAGAAGGGTGGTCTTGCCGGACCCGCTGGGTCCCTCGAGGGCCCACAGGCGACCGGGTGGCATGGAGAGCGTGACGCCGTCCACGATGGCTACGCGCCGGGACCCATCCCGCACCTTCTTGACGAGGTCCGTGCAGCCGAGCGCTTCGGCGAGCGGCGCCGCGCGCGGGGGCACGGCGACGGGCTCCGACTCAGCCGCCACGGAGCACCTCGTCGGGGTCGAGCATGGCGGCGCGCCAGGCGGGCACGAGGGCCACGGCCACGAGCGGACCGGCCACGAGCCCGGCCAGCGTCGCGAGCTGCGCCAGCGAGGTCGAGGGCGCGAGGCGGAGCGCCGGCGAGAGCGTACTCCACCCAAAGAGGGCCCCCTGAAGCCCCGGCGCGCCGAGCAGGAACACGTAGCCGTAGGCGAAGAGCAGGCCGAGCAGCACGCCACCGAGGGTCACCGCCAAGGACTCGACGAGGCGCGCCGTGAGCACGTCGCTCGTGCCCCAGCCGACGGCCTTGAGGACGCCGATCTCCCGGCGCTCGCTCTCGCCGAGGCCGCTGAAGCGGTCCCATGCCATGAGCAGGAGCGCGGCGAGCATGGGGAGAAAGAGCGCCGCCACCAGCCCGGCGCGGCCGTCGAAGGTCAGCGCGTAGCTGCGCTCGAGGGCCACGCGGTCGATGACCCGGCTCATGGGGAGGCGCCGTGCCACCTCCGCGGCGATCACCGGCGCCTCTTCCGGCGCTGCCAGCGTGATGGCCAGGTCCGTGACCTCGCCGGCGGGGACGCCGAGGAGGCGCCGGGCCGTGGTCTCCGCGACGAGGACCGTGTCCGCCGCGTGCGAGGCCGTTGCCCGTTCCAGCATGCCGGCCACGCGCAGCAGCATCAGCTCGCCCGTGGCGTCCGGCAGCGCGAGGCCGTCGCCGGGAGCGAGCGCGAGCCGCGCGGCGATGGCCGAGCCCAGCAGCGCCGGGGCCGGCCCTTCCGCCGGCGCCCGCAGCTCGGCCGATCCGGCGGCCAGCGCCGGTCGGAGGTCCGGAGCGTCGGAGGGAACCGCCACGACCACCACATTGGCTTCGATGGCCTCGACGAAGAGGTAGCCCCAGAGCCGCGGCCGCACGCTGCGCACGCCGGGGAGCGCCTCGAGCTCGCCGAGCGCGTCCGCCGCGATGAGCGCGGGGCGGCCCGCGACGAGCCGCTGCACGGTGAGGTCCGGCGCGACCTCCAGCGTCCCGCGGTAGACCGCGCGCAGCGCGTCCGCGAGAAGCAGCGCGCTTGCATAGAGCCCGAGGGCCAGCGCCACGCCGAGGGCGAGGGCCACGCTCCGGCGCCCGCGGCGGGCCAGCGAGCCGAGGGCGTAAACGAAGAGCGCGCGGGCGCGCCTCACGGCAGCGGCCCCAGGCCCGCCGGAGACCCGAAGGGCGGACCGAGGAGCGCGCCGGCGGGGTCCGTATCGATGCCGCCCGGGGTGTCCTGCACGGCCGCGGCCGGCTCGACCTGCGTGGGGTGACGCAGCCAGCGCGCCGTGGAGCTGAGGGCGAGGTCCGGCAGCCCCGTCGCCCGGACGATGGCCCGCTGCGCCGGCCACGCCTGCCGCGCCTCGGCCCGCCGGGCCTGCGCGTGAAGCCACGCCGCGCCGGTCAGGAGCGCCAGCGCACACGCGCCAGCGACGAAGGCGCGGAGGCGCCGGGGGGCCGGGTCCAGGGACACGGCGCCGTGGTAGCAGCCGGACCCGCCGGTGTCCCCCGGCACGGACGCGGGACCGGAGCGCCTCAGTTCGCTTCCGGGGACCGCCGCGGTGGGGCCGACTCTCCGGTCTCGGGCGCGGAGGCGTCGAAGTCGAGGGAGACGCTGTTGATGCAGTAGCGCATGCCCGTGGTGTCCCGGGGCCCGTCGGGGAAAAGGTGACCGAGGTGCCCGTCGCAGCGCGCGCAGTGCACCTCCGTGCGGGTCATCCAGAGCGAGTTGTCGACCTCTCTCGCCACGCGTCCGGGGAGCGCCCGGTCGAAGCTCGGCCAGCCGGTCCCGCTGTCGAACTTGTGCCGGCTGTCGAAGAGCGGCGCGCCGCAGCCTGCGCAGCGAAAGGTCCCCTCGCCGTGGTGGTCGTGCAGGTCACCGGTGAACGAGCGCTCGGTCCCCTGCTCCCGCAGCACGCGGTACTCCTCCGGAGAGAGCCGCTCGCGCCACTGGCTCGCGCTGAGCTCGAGGCGCTCGCCCACGGGCGGGTTGGACCAGCGCTCCGGGCGCTCGGGCTCCTGGCCGGCGCTGGCCTCGCTGCGCCCGCTCTGGGCTTCGGCGCGCTCCGCGCTCGGCGTACACGCTCCGAGCGCGAGGAGCGGCAGGGTCCCGAGGAGAAGGGCGAAGCATCGATGGAGGGCCATGGCTTGGTTCATTATGTCAGCGGGGGCCGCGCGCTACGTCTGGCCTCATCCGTCGGCGGCGGCGGAGGCCTGAACCTCACGCACGAGGCTCTCGCGAAGCGGGCGAAAGCCCGTGATCGGACGGCGCGCGCGCCCCTTCAGGGTCCCCTCGAGCACGGTCACGGGGATCGGGGGCGTCAGCTCGTAGCGGTAGCCCCTCGAGCGGATCTCGAAGGTCAGCGGCCCCCCGCGGGTCACGACCCGGCGCCGGTAGCGCACGCGCATGGAGCCGTGGCGCACGTGGGGCCGGTGCCGGAGCAGGAAGCCCGCGAGGCGCACGGCGAGGTGGTTCGTCAGCCGGTGGCAACCGTGGCTCGTGCCCGTGGTGATGGACCGGTAGCTCACCGATCCGTGGATGCGAATGCCCTCGTCGAAGAGCCGCGGCACTCCGTCGTCGCCCGCAGGCAGCTCTCGGTGGTGCATGGCCATGACGAGGCCGTAGGCGCTTCGGTAGCCCGGGCCGAAGAGGTCGTAGCGGGGCTTCCAGCCCGTGGGCGTTCGGTGCGCGAGCTCATCGGCGCGCGCCGATGGGGGCGGGAGCCAGGCCGGGGACGCGATGAGGTCGCGCATGACCCGCGGACCGGCGAAGGACTCCTTGTAGCGGAGGCCCACCTGACCGGCGCGGCTCACCTCCGGTTTCCATCCACCGATGGTCGTGGGCCAGCGCACCAGCGCTCGGTCCCCGGCGTAGAGCGTAACCACGGGCCGGCGCTCGATGGCGAAGGGCAGCCGGCGCCCGTCGCTCGCGTAGGGGTAGTCGTAGACGACGTCGCCCCGGTCGACCTCCACGCGGAGGGGCATGGCCGGTCCGTGGTACGCGGGCCGCGGGCCGAGCGCGAGGGCCACGCGCGTATGGCCTGCGCGCCGGAGCCGGCGAAGGGCCTCCGTGGCCGCGTCCGGATCCGTCCATCCAAGGGCCCGGGCCGCGGCTTCCGTCGCCGGGGCGATGAGGTCCGGCGCGGCCATCGGGGCCGGCGGCTGTCCCGCGTCGAAGCGAAACTCCGGCGCGTCGAGGGGCCGGCCGAACACGTCGCGCCAGCGGTGGCCGGCGGAGCCGTCTTCGATGAGCCCGGCGGCATCGGCCACGCGCTCCCGGAGCGCACGAAGCAGCGCCTGGTAGTCCTGCTCGCGGCTGTCTTCGAGGAGCAGCAGCCGCGTCTCTGCGTCGAGGGAGCCGTTGGAGACGACCATGTGCATTCGCTGCCAGCGCTCGAGGGCCGACGCCGTCGCCCGGTCGAAGACGCCCCGGGTCGTTCGCCCGAAGAGGAGTCCATCGCAGGCCAGGTGGGCCTGCGTCGTCTCCACGGCGCGCACCACCTCGCCGAAGCGCAGGTAGCGCCGGTAGTGCACGCCTTCTTCCGGGTCCGCGTCGAGCGCTGCCAGCTCCGTCACGCCAAGCCGCGCCGCGGCGCGCTCGAGGTAGCTCTTTAGGTACCGCACGCGCCGAACGCGCTCTTGCTGCGGCTCCACGGGTTCCCAGGGCGGCAGCGTACCGATGGAGGCGCGGAGCGGCGCGCTCTCGAGGGCCCGATGGCAGGCGTGGCGTTCCGCGTCCTCGAGGCGACCGAGAAGCACGCGGAAGGTCGGGAAGATGCCGAAGAGCTCGAGGAAACGCTCCGCGTCGAAGTCGCTCGGTACGTCTTCGAGGCGTTCGTCGGCCAGCGCCCGGTAGAGCGGCGCGTAGGGCTGGGGTCCGGCGTCCCCTTCCGCGTCTTCCGTGAAGAGAAGGGGGACGTAGTCGTCCGCGAGGTCGACGAGGGTGAGTTCGTCGGAGCGCAGGTCCTCGGGGCAGACCTCCCGGGCGACGGCGCCCGCCTCGTAGACCGGGAGCGGGTCCGCGCAGGCCGGCGCCGGCGCCGGCGACGCGCCGGCGGGAGACTCCGCCGCGGGAGCCGCCGCAGACGCCGTCGCCGGGGGTTTCTCCTCCGCGCGTCGCTCCGGCTCGGCGCCGGGGACGGCCGCCGGCGCGTCGCCGCACGCGACGAGCGCCACGGCCCACGCGGCCCACGGGACGAAGAAACGAGCCCGGAAAGGAGACACGGCGGCCCTCAGAACATCACGAAGAGCTGCGTGAGCAGGGCATCGGCCACCAGCACGGTGATGCTCACCACGACCACGGCCCGGGTCGTCGCCCGGCCGACGCCCTCGGTCCCTCCGCGCGTCGTGAGGCCGAAGTGGCAGCCGAGAAGCGCGATGAGAAAGCCGAAGATCGGCGTCTTCGAGAGTCCGCTCAGGTAGTCCTCCATGCTGAGCGCCTCGAGGGCGCCTCCCACGAAATCCGCCGGGGCGATGGCGTAGTTGACCCAGCCGATGAGCACCGCCGCCGAGAGGCCGAAGACCAGGGCGAAGCACGCGATGAGCGGGAGCGTCAGGACGCTCGCGGTGATGCGCGGCACCACGAGCCGCCGGATGGGGTCCGCGCCGAGTGCACGGATCGCGTCGACCTGCTCGGTGACGGTCATGGAGCCGAGCTCCGCGGCCATCCCGGCGGCGATGCGGCTGCCTACCACCAGGGACGTGAGCGCCGGCGCGAGTTCCCGGGTCTCACTGATGGTGATGGTCCGGGAGAGCGCCTCCTTCAGCCCGTACTTCTCCATGTAGTAGCCGAACTGAATGGTCATCACGACGCCCACGAAGATGCTCGTGGCCGTGGCGATACCCATGGAGCGCACGCCGAGCTGCTCGATCTGGTAGACGGTCTCGCGCACGTCGAAGCGCTTGCGGAAGAGCGTCTTCATGGCGCGGGCGCCGAGGAGCACCACGGCGCCGGTCTCCTCGAGCACGCGCTGGGCCCGGGTGCTCACCGGCGACCCGCCTGCGAGGCGTCGCTCACGGCCGACCGGTCCCGGTGCTGAAGCTCGCGAGCACGGCGTCGAAGGCGCCGCGCGCTTCGGCGAGGCGACCGGGTGGCGCCGCGAGGGCGAAGTCGTACACGCAGCCGTCCTTCTTCAGCACCACGAAGACCAACCCACGCTCCACGCCGTCGAGCTTGGCGCGGAGCTCGGTCCGGAGGGCCTCGCGGCCGTCGAAGGGGACGCGCGTCTCCTCGCGGGCCGTGCGCTCGGTCCACCCGATGAGCAGGTGCGCCGTCAGCGCCTCGAGGGGGATGTCGAGCTCCGGAGCGCAGCGGGCGTTCGTCTGGAGGACGGCCCCGAGCGCAGGTTCCCGCCAGGCCAGGTCGTTGTCTCCAGCGCCGCGCACGCGCACCCCACCCCTCGCCGGGCGCCTCGACCGCGTAGCGCACCTCGTCGTCGCGGTACACGCCGCCGGTGTACTCGGCCCCGCCGCAGGCGAGCGCGAGAGCGAGAGCACAGGGGAGCGCACGCATCGGCGCGGAGCGTAGCAGGCCACGGCGCCTTGCCACGGGGCCTCTTCTCCCGCGGTGCCAGGGCGCTCTCGCCGCGGCTACAGGTCCCGGCGGCGGCCGGCCCTCGACTTGTTCCCGCAGGCCCCGGCGAGGCTGTTAGGCTCATCGGACCTCGATGGCCGGGCTCCCCGAAGGCATGGACCTGCTGGACCTGCTTCGCGACGCGGGACTCGTCGCGGACGACCACTACCAGCGCGCGATCCACGAAGCGCAGCGGAGTGGCGACCGCATGGAAGAGGTGCTGATTCGTATCCGCGCGATCGACGAGACGGGGCTCCTCGGGGTGCTCGCCAAGCGCTACAAAACGCAATACGTGAGCACGGACAAGCTCGCCCGGGCGACGCCGGACGCGCGAACGCTCGAGGCCATCCCGCGGCATCTCGTGGAATCGCTCAAGGTGTTTCCGCTCCACTACCGGCGGCGGACGCAGACGCTGAGCTGCGCGTCCTTCGACCTCGAAACGCGCAACGTCGGCAAGCAGCTCCAGGTCGCGACGGGCATTCGCGAGGTGAAGGTCTTCGTGGCCCGGCCGCTGGCGGTGCGAGCGATGATCGCGCGGCACTACGACCAGGACCCGAAGCCCCTGCAGCAGCTGCTCCAGCTCCGGCGCTCGGAGCCGGCGCCGGGCCTGGACGTCAACAAGGACCTGGCCGATTTCGCCGCGGGCTACGGCGTGGGCACGGCCGGTGGTCTCGACCCGCTCGCGCCCCCGACGGGCGTGCTCGCGGCCCCGAAGCTCGACCAGGGCCTGGTCATCGAAGACGACGGCCTGATGGACGACATCGCGGCGCTCGCGGCACAGCCTCGTGTCCGGCAGAGGAGCCAGCCCCCGCCGGGTCGTGCGCTCCCGCCGGCGCGACGGAAGACGCGGGAGCGACCCTCCGGGCCCACGATCCCGCCGCCGGCGGAAGGCACGGAGACCGTCGCGCTGGCCCAGCACCTGGCGTCCTACCGCGTCTTCGTCGCGCTCCTGGAACGCGAACGGGAAGGACTGCGGAACCACTCGGCGGAGGTCGCGGACCTCTGCGAGCGCTTCGCGACGCGCCTCGGCCTCCGGGGGCAAGAGCGCCTGGGCTTGCTGCTCGCCGCGTGGATCCACGACATCGGCAAGACGAGCGCCAACTACCACCTCACGGCGCTGAACGTGGCCAAGTACGACGGACATCGACGCCAGGCCGCCAAGAGCGCCGAGACGCCGGCGCGGCTTTTCGAGGCGGCCAACCTCCCGCCGGAGGCCAAGGAAGTGCTCGCGGGCATGTACGAGCGCTGGGACGGCCAGGGCTTCCCGCAGGCGCTTCGGGAGAGCGACATCCCGCTCGGCGCTCGGATCCTCGCCGTGGCCGAGACCTACCTGGACCTCGTGGCCCACGAAAAGAACCCCTACCGCCGGCGCCTCACGCCGGCCGAGGGCGTCGACGTGGTGCGCAAGCTCGCGGGCTCGCTCTTCGACCCAAGCATGGCCGCCATTCTCCAGCAGCTCGTTGCCGGGGACCTCGAGCGGCGTCTGCTCTCGGACCGGCGGGCGGTGCTCATCGTCGACCCGGCGACGGAGGAGACGACCATTCTCGACCTCCGCTTCGGCGCCGCCGGGTATACGGTGGGCGTGGTGCGCAGCGCCGGCGAAGCGCTGGAGGTGCTCGGCGTCGGCGAGGGCGGCTCCGCCGGCCGCTCCTACGACGCGATCCTCCTCGAGGCCGATCTCCCGGACGCGCCGGGCTTTCAGCTGCTGAAGAAAATGCGCGCCCGGGGCGTCGAGACGCCGGTGCTCTTCCACACGCAGCGCGGGGACAAGGACAGCGTCGACCTGGGCTTCGCCCTCGGCGCCGTCGACTACCTCGTGAAGCCCACGAGCGCCGACGTGGTCGTCGCGAAGGTGCGCCAGGCCACGACGGCCCGGCCCGCGAGCCGCGGCGTGTCCGGCGCGCTGAGCGAGATGTCGCTCCCGGACGTGGTGCAGGTGCTCTCGAACGGGCGGAAGAGCGGCCGCCTCGTGCTTCGCGCCGGGGGCCAGTCCGGCGAGGTCTGGTTCAAGGACGGCGCCATCTGGGACGCGAGCTTCGGCGGAAAGACCCGGGAGAACGCCTTCTACGCCATGCTCGCGCTCACGGACGGGGACTTCGAGCTCGACCCGAGCCAGTCCCCTTCCACCCGGCGCATCGAAGCGTCGACGGAGAGCCTGCTCCTCGAGGGCATGCGCCGCCTCGACGAGGCCGAGCGCTGAGCGTCGCGCGGGCGCTCAGGCCCAGGCGCCGAGCACCAGCGCCTTCAAGCGCTCCGGGTCCAGGGTCGTGGTCTTGCAGACGAAGCCGCTCGCATGGGCGAAGGACACCTCCGGCTCGTCGGCCACGCGCTGAAAGTCGAGGCGCGGGTCGTCCTCCCAGCGCGCGATGCCGTAGCCGGGCCCGCGCCGGTCCGGGTACACCGTCGCCACGGGCGCGAGGCCCCGCGCTCGCACGTAGGCGGCCACCGTGGCCGAGGGCTCCGCGGGGAGCGGCTCGCTCCGCGGAAGGAAGATCACCTCGAGGGGACCCTCCGGCGCCGGGAGCGACCAGCGCTCCGCGTGGCCTTCGGTAAAGGCGATGCGCTCGCGCACCGTGGCGAGGTAGTCGAGGAGATCCTGGCCCACGTAGCGAAGCACCTCGTAGAGGGGCTCACCGGGGCGAAGCTCCGCGGTCGCGGCGAAGCGGCGCAGCACCGTGCCGTCGATGGGTGAAAAGAGCTGACCCACGGCGCGCCGGGGCACACCGAGGTGCGCCGCGGTCTTCTTCGGTCCGCGGGAGTCGAACCACTCGGCAGGCTCGAGCCACTCGCAGAAGGTCTTGGCGTCCTCGTAGAGCCCGTAGTGCTGAAGCACGAGGCTGAGGGCGCAGGTCGGCGGGTGCTCCCGCGGGAAGTGGTGGTGATCGAAGTTCATGCGCGCGGGCGCGTGCTCGCCGCCGACGTCGACGATGGCGACGCCGGGGTCGGCGAGCTCCTCCGCCGTGGGGTCCCGGCGGACGATGGGCGCCCCGTGCTTGGCGGCGAGGACGGCGACGCCCAGCAGATCGTCTTTGTGGGCTCCGCCCGGATGCGTGAGGATGGTGTGAAGGGCGTCGGCCATGGGGGTCTTTAGCGCGCGGAGGCGCGCGCGCTCGCCAAGGCCGCGACCGGGTGGCGCGGCCAACGCTCTGGCGGCTGGGCCCACGCCTTGGCACGCTCGCCCCGTGAAACGGCTCTCGCGTGGGCTGGCGCTCGCCTTCGGCCTCCTGGTGCTCTCGCCGGCCCCGGACGCCCAGGCCGGCGACTTTTGGGAGGAAGTCCGTACACCGGGCCTTCGCGCCTGGCGCCAGGCCATGGACGAGGCCCGCGAAGCGCTTCGAAACCGCCGCTTCGCCGTCGCCCGGGCCCGGGCCGACGCCGCGGCCGGCGTGCTTCCGGACCGCGCCGAGGCCTACGCCGTGCGCGGCATGGCCGCGGCGGGGGAGCAGGACTACGAGAGCGCCGCGGCGGACCTGCGCCGGGCCCTGGCCCTGGACCGGACCGTCCTCGACGACCCGCTCGCGGGCTACGGCGCCCGGGCCGCCCACGCGCTGGCGCGCGCCGGCGCCGTGGCCGACGCCGTGAGCGTCCTCGAGCGAACGCTCGCGCGCATGCGGCCGGGCGGCGGGCGC
>JBCCAW010000171.1:0-10388 GCA_039814655.1 Myxococcota bacterium
CCCGGCCCCGGTCGCCGGGCTCGGCCTGGAAGAAGGGCTCGGAGACGCTGAAGTCGGCGAGGCCGCAGCAGGCCACGGGCTCGGTGCAGCTTCGGCCGTTGAAGCGGATCGGCCCGAGAATGTCCTCGCCGCCGCTGCCGCCGCCGCCGCCGGGCCCCTCACCGAAGCTGCCCGGCGTCGTGGGCTGGGTCTCGCCCCCGTTCGGGCAGCTCGACGCGCCCCCGGCTCCACCACTCACGTCCAGGCCCGCGCAGAGGTTCACGCCACCGGCGCCGCCCTCCGCGCGGTTGCTCGGCCCGTCGACGCACAGGTTGGCGGCGTTCTCGTCGGACGCGCGCGGGAGCTCGCCGGGTGTCGCCTCCCGCGTGGGACCGGCTCCGGCATCGCCGCTCGCGCCGCTCTGCCCGGCGCCGGGCACGCCCGCGCGGATGCGCACGTCGCGGAGCGTGAGCCCCGGCGCCGGGCCCTCGAGGACCGCGCCGAAAGTGGCCTCGCTCGGGCCCCGTGCATCCCGCCCCCGGAGCGAGAGTCCCTCGAGGAGGCTCGCCCGGCCCTCGTCTTCGGCGACGACCAGCGCCGCGCCGCCGGCAGCGTCCGTGTCCGCCGGCGCCCGCAGCTCCACGGCGAAGCCCTCGGGATCCAATGCGCGAAAGTCCTGCCGGTAGCCCCCGTGCACGCGCACGCCGCTCGGCAATCGGAGCGACTCCGTGTACACGCCGCTCGCCACGTAGACGTCCGGTCGCGGCGCGTCCGTGGTCAGCGACGCCTCGGCGAGGTCCACGGCCCGCTGCAGCGAGCGAAGCGGTCGCGTGGGGGATCCGGGGCCGCGGTCGTCGCCGCCGGTCCGGACGTAGAAGCTCTCCACCACGACGCCCTCGGCGCCGTCGCAGTTGGTGTCGAGGTCCTCCCCTTCGGCGCCGCGGGGTCCCGGCGCGTCGCTCAGCGAGATCAGCGTGCACTCGCAGCCCGTGGCGATGTCGCCGTCCGCGTCGACGCGGTCCCCGGGGTCCAGGCCGTCTTCCGCGTCCGGGCAGCGAAGCACGCAGGACGGCGCGAAGGGATCGCCGCCGCACACGAGGTCGCCTTCGGGCAACGCCTCGGCCGTGCAGTCCACGCCACAGCGGCCGCAGTGCCGTGGGTCCACGGCGTAGGCCCCGCGACCGTCGCGGAAGGTCTCGTCTACGGAGCCGTCGCAGTCGTCGTCCGCGCCGTTGCAGGCTTCCTCCGGAAGCACACAGGCCGAGAGCGTGCCGTCGTCGCAGCGAGCGCGGCCCGGGCAGAGTTCGCCGGCGGGCGACTCGCCGGCGCAGGCGACGTCGAAGGCCTCGCCGGGCTCGCAGCTGCACGACCCGCCCGCGGGGACGCAGGCGTCGCCGGTGCAGACGTAGCCCGCCGGGCAGCCGGGACCGCAGCCGGCCACGCAGCGCCGCTCTCCGCCCACGTCCGCGCTGGGGGCGCCGTCCCCAGCGCCGCAGCTCGCGTCGTCGGTGCACGGAAGGCAGTGGCGCTCGAAGGCCGGCACGCAGCGTCCCGTCCGCGAGAGGGCGAAGCCCGCGGCGCATCGGGTCGCCACGCACACGGGCGCTTCGTCGACCAACGCACAGGTCACGGCGAGCGCCGGGTCGTTGGCCACGCAGGGGAGCCCACAGCCGCCACAGTGAAAGGGGTCGACGTAGCGCCCGTCCGCGTCCCGAAAGACCTCGTCCACGCTGCCGTCGAGGTCGTCGTCGAGGCCGTTGCAGCGCTCCTCCTCGGGCACGCGCCGGTCCAGTACGTCCGCGTCCACTCCCGGGTCTAGACCGGTCTTGGCGCAGCCGCCGACGAGCATGCCGGCGCCGAGCACGAGGCCCGCCGCGAACGCGAGGCCGTCGCCGAAGCCGAGGTAGCCCGCGCGCACCGGTCCGGTGGCGCTGGCCGGTCCAGCCGGGAGGCCGCCGCTCCGGCAGCCCGCGATGGCGAGCCCGTGGCCCCGTCGACGACGCATCGCCGGCAGCATAGGGGGCCCATCGCGGCCTGTCCCGCGACGCGCCGCGGCGCCGTGCGAGGGCTCAGGAGGCCGCGGGCTTCGGTCGCGCCAGGAGGAAGCCCTGCGCGATGTCGATGCCGAGCTCGCCGCAGATGTGCAGCTCCGCCTCCGTTTCCACTCCCTCGGCGACGAGGCGACAGCCGAGGCCGTGGCTCGCGCGCACGAGCGCTTCCACGAGCTGCTGGCGGGCGGCGGAGCCGTCGATGCCCCGAATCATCGCTTGGTCGAGCTTCACCATGTCCGGCGGGCACTCGGCGATCTCGCGGAGCCGGGACTGGCCGGCCCCCACGTCGTCGTAGGCGAGCAGCGCCCCGCGGGCGTGAAGCGTGTCGCGCAGCTGGCGAATCACCGCCGGGTCCTCGACCACGGCCGTCTCGTGAATCTCGAGCACGGCCTTCCGCCCGGCCGGCACCTGGGCCAGGAGATCCGGCAGGTGCTCTTCGAGCTCCCGCGTCTCGTCGGGATGCACGTTGAGAAAGAGCAGCCGTCCCGTGGGCGGGAGCGACTCGGCCGCTGCCAGGGAGAGCTGGCGCATGGTCCGGCTGAGCTGCGCCGCGCGGTCGTTGCGCTCCGCGGACTCCATGAGCTCGAAGGGGAAGCGGTCAAGCTGGTCGGACCAGCTGAGCGCCTCGTAGCCGATGATCTCCGTTCCCTCGATGGACCAGAGGCTCTGGAACACGGGACGAAGGCCCTTGCCCTGGAGCGCCTGGAGCATGGGGCCGAGGTGCGAAAGATCGCTCGCCTCGGCGTCGAAGGCGCTGTGCTCGGCGATGGTGCTGTTCGGCCGGCGCCGGCGCCGAAGCACGAAGCGCAGCTCCATGCCCCCGATGCGGATCACGTCACCGCTCCGGAGCGTCTGCCGCCCCTCGATACGCTCCCCGTTCAGGTAGGTCCCGTTCCGGCTCCCGAGGTCCACGAGCGCGAAGGTGTGCTCGTCCTTCTCGACGGCGGCGTGGAGCTTGGAGACGCTGGCGCCCGAGAGCTGGAGCTCTGCCTCCGGCGCCCGCCCCACCCGGAACGGAGAGGTGTCGACGGCGGTCGAGGCGAGCAGGCCCTGGTCCTCGGACCAGAGCTCGAGCATGGCGCGGTTACGGGGCACGGGGAGGGGGAAGTGCCGGGCGGCCCGGCGCTGGGCTGACGAATCTACGACATGGGGCCGCCCCGCGTCCTCTTCTATGGCCGGATTCGCCCGCGCGTTGGCTCAGCGGGGTCCGCGCGCCTGCCGCAGCTGCTCCGCGTGCACCACGCGATTGCGTCCCGTCTCCTTGGCTCGGTAGAGCGCCAGGTCGGCGGCATGCACGAGCGCCGCGACGTCCGGGAAGGGATGCGTCGTGTCGAAGGTGGCGACGCCGAGGCTCGCCGTAACGTGCAGTGTGCGGTCTCCCACGGCGATCGAGAGCTCGGCCAGCGTCTCCCGGATGCGTTCGGCAAAGCGCGTCCCGCCGCCGACGTTGATACCCCGCGCGAGAACGCAGAACTCCTCGCCGCCGTAGCGGGCCACCAGGTCCTCGGCGCGCACCACGCGCCCCAGCGTGGCCGCCACGGTACGGAGCACCGTGTCGCCCGCCGGGTGTCCGAAGGTGTCGTTGATGCCCTTGAAGTGGTCGAGGTCCACGAGCATGACCGAGAGCGCCGAGCTGTGGCGCATGGCGTAGGCGAGCTCGGACTCGAGGCGCTCGTCGAGGTAGCGGCGGTTATGGAGCTGCGTGAGCGCGTCGCGCACGGCCGAATCGTAGAGGCGTTGCGCGGCGCGCTGCTCGAGCTCGTCCTGAAGCTGAAAGCAGAGCAGCGTGTTCTTGCCGGCCTGCACCCGGTCGCCGTCCGAGAGCGGCGACGGCATGAGCACGCGGTCGCCGTTGAGGAACGTGCCGTTCGTGCTGCCGAGGTCCTCGATCCAAAAGCGCTCCTCCTGGCGCCGGATGCGAACGTGGCGGCGGCTCAAGCCGCGGTCGTCCACGCGCAGGGTCGCGTCCCGTCCGCGGCCGATCACGACGTCGTCATCCATGGCGAAAACGGCGCCGGGCGTGGGCCCGGCGAGCATGGTCAGCGTGCCGCGGTCCGGCGACGCCCGCTTCTGCGCGACGTCGCCGGTCGTGATGATGGCCGTGTCGTCGCCGCGCTCGCCCGTAAGCCGGGCGCGCGTCAGGCTCTCGTCGTCGGCATGGCCGGGCACGGAGCGGGCAAACGGACGGCCCCGGGCCATTCTTTAGCCGGTAGCGCCAGATGGCGATGGGGCCGCGAGCGCGCCCAGCGCGTCGGCTCTCCGCGCCGCACGCCAGAGGGTCTCGACCCGTGGCCGGGCTTCGGGGGAGGCTTCCCCCGTGGGTCTTCCCAGCGTCGACGCGCCCCGGCTTTGCCTCGAGCTCCCCGCACCGCACGAGGCGCCCGCCGTCGTGGACTACTTTCAGCGCAACCGCGCGCATCTCGAGCGCTGGGAGCCGACGCGTCCGCCGGGCTTCTACGAGACGCCCTTCTGGCACGAGCGCCTGGCCGTCAGCCGGCGGGAAGCGCGCGAGGGCCGCTCGCTCCGCCTCTTTCTGCGTCCCAAAGACGATCCCGGGCGCGTGGTGGGCTCCGTGAACCTGAGCGAGGTGCACCGCGGGTGCTTCCTCAGCGCGTTTCTCGGGTACTCCCTCGACCGCGCGCTCGAGGGCCAGGGCTTCATGCACGAGGCCCTCGGGGCGGCCTTGCCCGTCGGCTTCGCCCACCTCCAGCTGCACCGCATCGCCGCCAACTACCAGCCCTCGAACGAGCGGAGCGGCCGGCTCCTCCGGCGCCTCGGCTTCGTCGTGGAGGGCTACGCCCGGGACTTTCTCTTCATCGACGGCGCCTGGCGCGACCATGTACTCACGGCGCTCGTGAAGCCCGGCATCGAGCCGCCCTGATTCACCTCGGTGCCGTGTCACCCTCGGCGCCGTGTCACCCTCGGCGCCGTGTCACCCTCGGCGCCGTCCGGTGGACCGGCCGAGGCGCCGCGCCGTTCAGCCGCCGGGGCTGAAGACCACGGGGAAGGTGGTCTGTGCCCCGTCGGCGCTGCGCGCGAAGCGCCAGCGGCGCACGTTGCCTTCGATGCAGCGCGTGAGCAGCGAGTTGTTGCTTCCGCGGGCGTTGGCGCGCGTCACCGTGCCCGAAGCCCCGATGCTCAGGTCGATGTTGACGCGGATGCGCGATTCGCCCCCGGCGCCGCCGTGGCGCTCGTAGCAGCGCTGGAGCTGCGAGCGGTTGTTGTTCACGACGCGGGAGATGGCCGCGCTGTCGAGGGGCTCGCTGCTGCCCGCCGCCGCCGTCGACATGCGCGAGGCGACCATCAGGGCGCTCGGTGCCGCTCCGGAGCTCCCGGAGCCGCCGCCGAGCCGCGCCAAGAGCGCGCGCTGCTCGGCGCTCAGATTTTCGTCGCTGGTCATGGTGGTGCCGGTCATGGTCGACGTCGTGCGCGGGCGACGCGTCGTGCGCTCCTCGTCCACCGCGCGGTCGGCGGCCGCCGTCTCCCTACCCTCGTCGCCCGACGGGACCTCGCTCGGCGGGACGTCCTCCTCACCCGGGTCGAGCTCGGCCGTGGGAGGCGGGGCGGCAGGCACGGGCTCCGTCGGGAGATCGGCCCGCGCGACCTCCGTGCCTCCGCCGTCGCTGCTGCCGAGCTTGCCTCCCAGGGTGACGCCCAAGGCAATCGCGAAGGAAACCGTACCCAGAGCGGCGAGAAGAAGCCCCGCCCTGGCACCGGCCGGCAGGCCGCCGCGCCGCGGCGGCGGCGCCGTCGACGGAGGGACGGACACCACAGCGGCGTGCGGCGCCTGGCTCAGGGCCACGGCTCCGGCCATGGAGTCCGCCGGCGGGGGCAGCGAGTCGCCGAGCGGCGCGCCGATGGGCAGGTCCGCCATGCTCGGCTCGGGCGCGGCCGCCAGGGCCGCGACGGCGGGCGGTGGCGGCGGAGGAACGACCGCGTCGTCGCTCGGCGGCCGCGGCGGGGGCGGTGTGCGCGGCGGGGTCCGCGCCCGGCGCTGCTCGAGCAGCGCCGCGAGCTCCTTGACCTCGGCGAGCGGGCGCCAATCATCGAAGCCCTCGCGCCAGCAGAGCGAGTCCTCGTCCACGGCGCCGGAGCCCACCTTCCGCGCGAGCTCCTCGCGCCGGATGGGCCCCACGGGCACGTCGTTGATCGCCACGTGCCACTCCGGCCCGGACGTCGCCGCCGGCGCTTCGCTGTTGTGGCTGAGCGTGGCGGACCTCCGGAACTCCGCGCCGAGCGCGGAATGCCGCGACGACGAGGGCCGGCGCTTGGACACGCTGGCGCCTCCCCGGCGCCGCGTGGCTCCGGGGCTGCTCGCCTTACGCCGGCCCGTCTCCGCCGAAGGTCCCTTGAGTACGATACCGTTGCCGCACTTCCGGCACTTCATGCGGAGCGTGCGACCGGCGATCTTCTCGTCGGGGATCTGGTACTTCGCCTTGCAGTGTTCGCAGAGGAATTTCATGGCGTTGGGCTGCCCCCCGGCGGCTCTCCCGGCGCACTATAGAGCACCGGCGCTCCTCTTCCGACCCCCGGCTGGTGGGGGTTCTTGGCGGCGGGGGCGTCGCGGCCCCGTTCGGCTCGCGGCGCGCCCGTCAGAGCAGGCTCATGAGGTGGTCCTTGATGCTACGTCGCGTGTCCTCGTCCGGGGCGGCGCCGAGCGCGCGCTCCCACAGCTCGATGGCTTTGTGCTTGAAGCCGGCGCGCTGGTAGAGCACCGCCAGGTTCTTCAACGCCGAAAAGTTCTTCGGCTGTAGGTCAACGGCGGTCTCGAGCTGGTGAATCGCCTCGAAGGTGTCGTCCCGGCGCCCCTGCAGCAGCCCCAGATGATAGTGGAGCTGGAAGCTCAGCGGGTCGATCTGAATGCCCTCCCGCAGCCGCGCGATGGCCCGGTCGAGGTCGCCGCTCCGGTACGCGGCCATGCCTGCCTCGAGGGCCGCGCCGGCCTCCTGGCTCAGCGCGTCCGTACGGGGCGGCTCCGGCGGGCGGCCGTCGAGGGCCCGCTCCACGTGCGCCACGACATCGGAGATCTTGAAGGGCTTTTCCAGGAAAACCTCGACGCCGTAGCTCGCCCGGAGGTCCTCGGCGACGCGCCAGCCCCGGTAGATGGCGCTCACCATGATCACGGGAATGTGCCCGTAGCGCTTCGAGCCCTTGATGCGCCGGCAGATGTCGAAGCCGTGCACCTCCGGGAGCATGGCGTCGAGTAGAATGACGTCCGGCGTGTCGTCGCGGACGCGCTGGAGCGCCTCGAGGCCCTTGGCCGCTTCGACCACCTCGAAGCCCTTTTGCTCCAGCACGCGCCGGAGCAGCTTCCGAATGTCGTCCTCGTCGTCCACGAGGAGCACCTTGGCCGTGGTCCCGCGCCGGCTTGGGGCCGGGCGCGTCTCCTCCGGGAGCGGCGTCACCTGCGACGCGAAAGGCTCGTTGGTCGCCTGCGTGCTCGGCGGCGTGTACGGGAAGCTCGACGCGCGGAGGCTCGGCATCTGCGCTTCGATTTCCCGGATGCCGAGCTCGTCGCTCGACTCGTTCACGACGCCGGAGGGCGCGAGGGGCGGCACGGAGCTGATGCGCCCCGGGGGCGGCTGGCTCAGGCCGAGAGAGGCGAGGTAGTCCTCGGGAGCGTCCGGGCCGATGTAGTGCGCGTCGCCTTGCTCGGCGCGCCGGTAGCAACGGTCGATGATCTCTTCGAGGCTCTGCTGCAGCGCCACGTAGGGAAACACGCGCCGGCCGGTGACGAACTCGATCTCGTCGATGACGCGCTTGTCGCCGGGATCGGCCATGGCCAGGAAGATCCGGTCTTCCTTCACCAGGATGGGCAGGATGGCCTGAGCCTTCGCGATGTCCTCGGGGACGAGCTTCAGGTTGTCGAGGGGCACCACGACCTGAGCGAGGTCGATGCCCGGCAGCCCATGCTGCTCACTCAGCGCGCTCAGGAGCTCCTTGGCGCCGACCATCCCGACGGCCTGTGCCGTAGAAGCGAGGCGTTGTCCGGGGCGAACCTGCTGCTCCTCGAGCAGCCCTTCGAGCTCCCGAGGCGTGACGAGGCGCTGCGCCAGCAGGATGCGCCCGAGCTTCTTCCGTTCGCCGCTCATCGAAGCGGTCCGAGCCTAGCCGACGCGCCCCCCGGGGGACAGGCGGGAAAGCTGGGTCAGAGTCCGGCGACGATGCGGAGCTCGCCGTCGTCCTCGCGCTGGAGCACGAGCCGGTGGTTGGCGATGCGCCGCGCCCAGCGCTCCTCGCCGTCCGGCGCGGCGGTCAAGAAGCGCCCGCCGTAGGTCACTTCCACGATGATCCGCCCCTCGCGGTAGGCGACGTTCCGGAACTTGATGTCGTAGCGCACGTCCTGGACGCGCTCGGACCAGGCCAACAGCTTCTCCTGGAGCCGGCCGTAGTCGAGGTCGTCCTCGCCCGTGGGCGTTCCGTTGTCGTCGAAGTAGTCCTCGCTCGTGAGCCGGAGGAGCGCGCCCACGTCCCGGTCCTCGACGGCGCGCCGGTAGCTTTCGACGAAGGCCACGACCTCGCGGTTCTCGGGCGTATCGTCGATGGTGGTGCCCTCGATGGGCTTCGCGCATCCGGAGACGACGGCGAGGGCCTGAAGAGCGGCGAGGGCGAGGGGGAGTCGAGACATCATGCGTCGGTGCCGGGCGATGGGCGGCGGCGGATTCGGGCGGCGGCGGATTCGGGCGGCGGCGGATTTGAGCGGCGGCGGATTTGAGCGGCGGCGGATTTGGGCTGGCGGCGGGTTCGGGCGTACGGCGAGGGGGACAAGCCCGCGGAGCGTCGAGCGCTCGCACCGGTGCGCCTACTCTCGCTCCTAACGCACCGCAGCCACGCTTTCCTTCCCGCGCCGGCGCCTCGTGTAGCGCGGCCGCCGCGCCCTGCCAAGGAAGGGGACGACGAGGCAGCCGGCCAGCGGGGCGCCCGTGGACCCGGCGGCGCAGCCCCCTGGACGCACGCCTACGCTCTCCACGCTTGCCGTCGTGCGCCGTGACGGGCCCGGACCCACGGCAAGCGCATGGAGTTCGACGAGGCCGAGGCGGGCTGGACGAATGTCCAGGTAGGGGCGGTCCGTCAGCCAGGCCATCCCGTCTTCCTCCCAGGCCACGGCCACGCCGTGCCCCCGGGGAATCTCCACCTCGATCCGGACGGGCCGGTGCGGTGACGCGACGCCGCCGGGCCGGAGCCAGGGTGAGCCGCCCTCCGGGGCGTCGCCGCGGGCGAGCCGCGCTCCCGGGGGCAGGCGGACCCGGGCCACGCGGCCGGGCCGGAGCCCCGGAGCGCGCACGTTCGTGCTCGGCCAGATGCCCTCGGGCCTGGGCTCCAGCATGAGCGGGACCCGTTCCCCGAGCACCAGACGTAGCTCGGCGTCTCCCTCGCCCGCGTTGTGCAGCCCGTCGGGGCCCGGGCTCAGGCGCGGCCAGGGCGGCGGCGGAGGCGCCGGCAGCGGCGGCGAATGCTGCGCGTCTGCGAATGCGCAGCCGAGACCGTAGAGCGTGCCGCCCAGCCGAAGCAGGGCGCCGGCGTCGCGGGCGACGATGGGCAGGGCCTCGTCGGCCCGGGGCCGACGCTGCCGGGGGGGAAGTCGCTCCGCGACCCACACGTCCACGGGGGCGACACGGAGGATCTCCGGCGGCACGCCGGCCGGAAGCGCGGCGAGGCGCGGCGTCGCGCCTCGCGCCAGGACCCGGACGGCGGCGCGCACGCGCGTCGTGCCGCTCCGCATGGCGCCGACGACCAGGTCGTAGCTGCCCGGCGCCGTCCAGGGCGGGATGCGTACCGTGGCCCGCATGAGGCGCCCGCGAGGCCGGGCGTTCCGCACGTCGCGCACGCGCAGGCGGTAGACGAGGTCCGCGGCCTCGTCGCCAGCTCCGGTGCCTTCGAGGCGGGCGTGAAAGCCCCGCAGCGCCCGGGCCTGCTGGATGCCCGGCGCCGGCGTGAGCGGCGCGGCGACGCGCACGTAGACCCGGAGCGCGCGGCCCGCTTCGACGAGCGCCGGCAGGCCCCGGGCGGGATAGGCGAGGACCAGAGAGGGGCCCTCGGGGAGCGTTGCGTCCGCGCAGGGCGGAAGCGCCGCGAGCCAGTCCGCCTGGGCCCGCTCGGCCGGGGCGAGCGCCCAGAGCACAAGGACGAGCGTGCCGCTGCGGAGACCGCCGCGACTCACGGCGAGAAGAAGATGAGCAGGTCGTAGATCGTGTGCGCGTACACGGCGACGGCGAAGCCGCGGAGCTCGTACACGGCGACGAGGTAGAGGCCGGCGAGCAGACGAAAGACGAAGCTCCCGAAGGCGAAGGGGTCGCTGAGCGCCCCGACATAGTGCACGGCGCTGAAGAGCACGGAGCTGAGCACGGCCGCCGCGAG
>JBCCAW010000589.1:0-3794 GCA_039814655.1 Myxococcota bacterium
CGGAGACCGATGCCCTGCGCCGGCTGCGCGGGCCGCTCACGGCGGAGCGCGCGGCGGCCATGCTCGCCGGGGCCCCGGACCGGGACGCCATCCTCGAGATCGGCTTCGCCTTCGTCCGGCAGTTCTTCGACTACACCGCGGCCTTCGTGATCGGCGACGGCCGCGTCGAGGGGCTCGACGGGGCCGGCGTGGGGGCGGTGAGCTTCGACGCGCTTCGTCGCATCACCTTGCGTCTGGAGGAGCCCTCGAGCTTCGCCCTCGCGTCGGAAGGGGCGGTGCCGCTGGTCACGCACCTCGATGGATCGCCGGCGGACCGGCGCGTGAGGAGCATGCTCGGCCGGGAAGGGAAGCTCCCGGCGATCTTCCTGCCCGTGGCCATTCGCGGCCGCGTCGTGCTGGTCCTCTACGGCGACCGGAGCGGCGAAGCCTTCGGGCTGGCGGACGTGCCCGAACCCGTGGCCTTCGCCAGCCGCATCGGGGACGCCTTTCAGAAGCTCATCCTCCGGCGGAAGCTGCGCGCGCGTACGGGGACCACGGAGCCCCCGTCCACGCTCGAGACACCGGAGGCGGCGGAGCATGCGGTCGAGGCGCCGGAGGCCGCCGACGAAGCGCACGCCGGGGAGCACGGGCCGGCCCCCGTCATGCCGACGGAGCGCGTCTCTTCGGTGCCTCCCACGGTGCCGCGCTCCGTGGTGCTGGGCGTTCTCGGGGTGCCCCGAAGGGCGCCGCCGCCTCCCGCGGAAGCCGCGGCGGTGGCGGACCGAGCCTTTGCGCGTGCCACCGTCGACGCCGAGCCCGTGCGCGTCGGAGAGGAGCAGGTTCCGGACCGACGCGGGGACCCGCGCGCCGAGCCGGAGTCGGATCCGGCCCCGAGCGCATTCCCGGGCGTGGTCCCGGCACCTGTGGCGGGGCGCGCGCCGGACCCCGAGCTGTCCCCGCTGCCGCAGCCGGAGCCGAGCGAAGACGACGTGCTCCTGGAGGTCGGGCCCGCGGACGCCGAGGCGCTCGGGGAAGGCATGGAGTCCGTCGCGCCGGACCCCTTCGAGGCCCCGGCGCCGCTGCCCCGGGAGGATCCCGGGAGCATCCCGCCGGCGGGCATCGAGGTGGTCGGGCCCGTCCGCGTGCCGCCGCTCGCGGAGTCCGACCCCTCGGTTCCCGACCCGGACGCGCCGAACGTCATCGTGTCTCTCGGGGACGAGTTCGAGGCCATCGTGGCCGACGTGGTCATCGCGGCTCCCGACGACGAGTCCGTGCTCCAGCGAGTGCTCGGCCTCGGCGAAGCCGTGCTCCCGGCGCTCGTGCGCGAGTTCCCGGGGCCGCTTTGGTTCGACCGGCACCGGCCCTTTCGCCGGCGCCCACGCGGCCGGGACGTCTCGGCCATCGCGCGGTGCATCGTGGCCTTCGGCGAGCGAGCCGCGCCCTACGTGGTCTCGCTCCTCGACGTGCGTGAGGCTGACGCGCGCTACTACGCGCTCCTCCTCGCCGCGGAGCTTCCGCACCGGTCCCTCGTCTTGCCCCTCGGCCGGCGTCTCTTCGACGAGGACGCGCAGGTGCGGGACCTGGCCATCGCCGTGCTCCGCACGCTGCAGCGCTTCCCCGAGGAGATGGCCGATCTCCTCGAGCGTGTCCGGGCCTCGGCGAAGGTGCCCCGGCAGACGCCGGAGCGCCGTGCGGCGGCGGCGCGGGCCCTCGGGGAGTTGCGCGATCCCTTGGCCCTCGATCTCTTGGTGCAGCTCCTGCGCGCGCGCGAGCGCTCCATAGCACTCGCGGCCCACGGCGCCCTCGTGAACCTCACGCGCCAGGACTACGGCGACGACGCGCCGGCCTGGGCGGCCTGGGTACGCAACAACGCGGACCGGCACCGCATCGAGTGGCTCATCGATGCGCTCCTGCACGGGGACGAGCTCATGCGCACGGCGGCCGGCGACGAGCTCAAGAACCTCACGCAAGCCTACTTCGGCTACCACCCGGCGCTGCCGCGGCGGGACCGGGAGATCGCCCAGCGAAAGTACCGGGATTGGTGGCAGGCCGAAGGCCGCGCGCGCTTCGCTCCCTGAGGCGCCCCCGCGTCGGCGCGTCGGCGCGTCGGCGCGTCGGCGATCGCACTTCGGGGTGGAGGTACTAAGCTCGTCGTGATGCCCGCTCTCGCCGCCCGTGCCTTTCCGCCCTTGCTCGTCGCTTCCCTGGCCTTCGTGATGCTCGCCGGCTCGCCGCGCCTCGTGGCGGCTCAAGGGCCGGCGCCGGAGGTCGTGCGCGCCATGCTCAGCGGCTACGAGAGCGTCCCGTCGCTCGCGGAGTGGCGGCGCCTCGGCCCGGAGACGCTCAGGGTGCTCGTGGCCCTCTACGAAGCGCCGGACACGGCGCCCTACGTGCGCCTGCGCGCCGTGGCGGCCACCGCGGCCTTTCCGACGACCGCCACGCGGACCTTTCTGCTCCGCGTGGCGAGCGGCGCCTCGAGCGACCTTATCGCCCGGGAAGCGGTCCTGACCCTTGGTCGCGCTTTCGGCGACGGGGCGCGCGGCGAACTCGCCCCCTTTCTTTCGCACCGCCTGCCGCTGATTCGTGAGGCCGCCGCCCGGGCCCTCGGCCGCATTGGAACGCCGGGCTGCCGCGCGCTCCTCGAGGTGCGGCTGGAGACCGAGGGGCACCCGGCGGTGCGCGCCGCGGTGACGCGGGCCCTCGACGCCGGATGATCCTCCGAAGCGAAACCGTCGAGCAGACCATCGACGGCGGGCGCCGGGGCACCTTCGTCAAGGACGTCGTGATGACGCCGGGGCAGCCCATCGGCATGGTACGCAAGCGCCGCGTGGGTCCCGGGCCGACGCGCGGGGCCGTACTGCTCATTCACGGCTTCGGGCAAAACCGCTACGCCTGGCACATCAGTCGCCGGAGCTTCTCGGCCTACCTGGCCGAATCCGGCTGGGACGTCTTCAACGTCGATCTTCGCGGCCACGGTCGCTCGAGCGCCTTCGACGGGCGCAGGCCCGAGGTGCTCGACGAGTACATTCACGAAGACCTGCCCGCCTGCGTCGACGAAGCCGCGCGGTTGAGCGGGCACGAACAGGTGGCGCTCATCGGTCACTCCATGGGGGGAATCGTGAGCTACTGCGCCGCTGCGACGGCGCTGCGCGGGCGCGTCCGTGCGCTGGGGTCCATCGGCTCTCCTTACCGCTTTGGCGAAGGTCATGTGGCCTTGAAGGCCCTTCGCGGCGTGCTGCACGCCGTGCGGGCGACCGGTGCCCTCGACTCAAATCCGACGCTCCCCATGCGTTGGCTCGGCCGGCATCTGAAGCGGCGCAAGCGCGTCTGGGACAGCCGGCTCCTGCCGACGCCGGTGCGCGCCTGGCGGCCCGGGGCCGTCGAGGACGAGGTGCTCGACGAGTACCTCGAGGCGGCCTTCGAGCCCACGCATCTCGGCATCGCCTTCGACATCTTCGCGGGCGGTGATCGCATCGTGCTCCGGAGCGATGACCGGGCCCTCGACTACGGCGCGGCCTTCGAAGCCCTCGACGTGCCGCTCATGGTCATCGCCGGTGACGAGGACGACCTGGCGCCGCCGGCCTCGGTGCGGCCGGCCTTCGAGCGCTCCGGTAGCCGGGACAAGCACTACCGCGTGTTCCCCTTCGGCCATGCGGATCTGATCATCGGCCGGGAAGCCCCCACCACCGTATGGCCGGCGCTGGGCGAGTTTCTCGGCCGGCGCTGAGCCGCGCGGAGGAAAGGTCCCGGAGCCCCGGCACGTACCTTTGGATTGCGCAGGGGAACTTCCGCGGCCGGAGGGTGTCCTAGGAGGC
>JBCCAW010000179.1:0-9972 GCA_039814655.1 Myxococcota bacterium
CGAGCTCGCGGAGCTCCTTCACGCGGTCGTACGCGGCCTCGTACTCGGCCTGCTCCGCTTCGCTGAGGCCCAGGTCACCGTCCTCGTCGAAGGTGTCGGGCACCGGGTAGGGGACGCGCGCGTTGATGAGGTGGTACTCCTCATCGTAGTTCGGGATGTCCGTGCTGGCGCCGAAGCTGTGGCGCAGGCCGAGGCAGTGTCCGAGCTCGTGGAGCTGCGTCTGGTAGTAGAGCAGCTGGTTGAGCGCGAGCTCGAGGCGGGCCCGGGGCCAATCCCGATGCCGGTTGACGAACTCGAGCACCGAGTAGTCGGTGAACTCGTTCGGCATCATCACGTTGGACTCGCCGATCTGCCGCTCGACCTCGTTCTGGTAGCGGAGCTGCTCGAAGGCACCCACGCGGAAAGGCGAGATGCGGTCGAGGATGCCGTTGTCCATGTCGTCGACGCTGAAGCCGGCGGGGACGCGGTCGAGACGGTCGATGCCCGCCATGGCCAGCGTGTCCGGGTTCGCGAGGAGTCGCTGCTCGAGGTCCGTGCCCACGAGGGTGCGGAGCCGGTCCTCGAAGATGTTGGCGCGGCCCGCAGGTCCTTCGAGGCCCTCGGCCTTCTGCGCGAAGGCCTCCATGCGGCGAAGGAGCGTCGAGTGGCGCACCGGCGCCGCCGAGGGGACGCCGTTGGCGTTGGCGACCGGCGCCGTGAGGAAGGGCTCCCGCGGCGCGGCCGGCGGCACGGCACGGTTCAGGTTGTCGATGTAGTCGCGGATGTCCTCACCGATGAGGAACTCGCGGCTCGTCGTGTCGCCGTTGACCAGGTCGATGGTCTGAAGGGCGAAGGTCCGGTAGCCGTCCAGCGCCGGGCCACCGATGTTCGCGTCGCCGGCGATGATCTCGCCGGTGATGGGGTCGCCGCGAAGCGTGGCGACGCCGAGGAAGCGGGTGCCCGGCTGAGCCACGTAGCTCAGGTACTTGTAGCGGAGGTCGCCGCGCTCCTCGCAGTCGAGACCGGCGGTGGTGCCGCCGTTCGCCTCGACGGCTGCCTTGTTGCAGGTGTTGACGTCGAGGACCATCACGCACTCGTCGCCGACGAACTCGGCGTCGTACCAGTCGTAGAAGTCCGTGTCCGTAAGGTCCGGCTTGTTCCAGAAGGCGTTGCGCTCGGCGCCGTTGGCGAAGTCGATGGAGTCGGGAAGCTCCACGTGGCAGTCGAAGGGCGCGACGCTCGGGTCACGGAAGCGCGCCTGGGCCTCGGCCGGCGCCTCGAAGGGGTCGTAGACGCCGGGGCAGGTCGGGTTCAGCACCAGGTCCGGGTTCTCCGGGTCCCGCGTGCAGTGGCAGTAGCCGTCCGGGTCGTCTTCCTGGCAGGTGACGCGCTGGTACTCGGGAAGCGCCTCGCCGCGCTGGTTCCGCACCATGGTCATGAGGACCTGGTTCCACTGGCCGACGAGGTCGAAGCTCGGCTCCATGAGGTGCGCGGGCACCTCCGTGGTGGTCGTCCATACGTTGCGGCGGACGCGCCGGTCCGCGAAGGGCACGGGCACGGGCCGGCCGTCGGCGCCGAGCACCGGGTTTCCGGAGGCGTCGACCTCGTACCAATCGCGCCAGATGTTCTGGCGGTTGCTGTTGTAGTTCAGGAAGTCCGAGCGGCCGAAGGCGGGGTCGTCGGCGTCCGTCGAGCGGTCGAAGACCGGACGCTCGTTGCGGAAGTAGCCGTGGCGGTCGAAGCGGCCGTCGTCCCAGTTCTGGGCGACGTACTGCCGCGTGTCGCTGACCTTCAGGAAGCTGTTCCGGACGTAGACGGCCGTCGTGGTGCAGATGGGCGCGTCGGCGAAGGGAGACACGCACCAGTTTTGCGAGCGGCCGGTGAAGGGGTTGGTGATGTTTCCCGGGCTGAGGAGCTCCTGGGTCACGAAGCTCATGTGATAAAACTCGCCGGCGTCGTAGTCCTCGGCGAGCTCCTGGGCGCCGCGGCCGCTCGCGAGGCAGCGCTCGCTGGCGTCGTCGAGGCCCGCGCACTCCATGAAGTCGAACTGGGGACGCCAGCTGTCCGGGAAGTCCGACGCGCCCTGAACGAAGAGACCGGCCGGCTCACGGCTGTAGAAGCCGAAGAGCTCGAAGATGTTGGCGATCTGGCCGAAGTAGCCCGTGAGCTGGTTCTGCGACCAGTCGACGCGCATGTACTGGCGCTCCCACCAGCGACGGTCCGTAGAGTTCTCGACGATGACGTTCTGCTCTTCGCCCGTGGTCGTCGAGTAGGCCCGGCGAATGTCGAAGTGGCTCTCGACGTTGAATGCGGCAACGGGATGACCGATGCGCGCCCCTACCTCTTCGTCTTCGCCTGCGGACCCGGGGTTGATGCCCTCGATGATCTCGTAGTCGCGGAAGGCGAAGAGCGTGTCCTCGTCGATGACCCAGCGGACGCGGGGCATCGGGGTGAGGTTCCCGCTGCCGAAGTCGATGGCCGAGTCTCCCGGGTACGTACCGATGCCGGCCGCCTCGTAGTCCACGTCGATGACGACGCGCGAGTAGTACCAGCTACCGGTGAAGAGGGACTTGTCGACCACGTTCACGCCAACCCGGTTCACCGGGGGCTGCTCGTTGGAGCAGCCAGCGGCTCCCAGCAGCTGGGCCGAAAGCGCGAGGACGAGGAGGTGGGAAATCTTGAGCGAGCGATGCATTCGCGGGCCTCGGGGGCGGTGTCCAGACAAAATAGCCGTCACGGATCGCACGCTGAGAGCGTGCCGACGCCGTGTCACGTGGATATTCCCGCAACGCTCGTGCCAACATGCGTTTTCGTGCGGAGAATCCGAAGATCACTGATGATTCGCGGATTCGGGGACCCGGGGGCCGTCGCGACAGAATGTCACGCAGGGTCCCCGAGGGAGGCAACATGCCATGATCGTCGAGAAGATCACGGCGTCAGGTCCCTAACGGGCGTGTCTCGTTCAGCGAGAGCCTTCATTGCTTATGATTTCATGATGTTCGGAAGCCCTGCGCCGACGGGCCGAAAGCAGCGCCAGCCATGACCGAGGACGACGAGAGCGCGCTCTCCGGGGCGCAGCTTCACCCTTTCCTGCGCAGGGCACGGCGCCAGGCCGGGGACCTGCCCGATCTCGGTCGTTGGTTGGGACACACGCTCGGGCTCGCCCGTGAGCTCGTGCCTGCCGCGGCGGGAGCCATCCTCTTGGACGACCCGGCGCTCAAGCAGCGGGACGAGGCGAGCACGCTGACCTTCGTCGCGGCCTTTGGCGCGGCGCATGCGCGCGTGCTTGGACAGGTCGTTCCGCCGGGTCGCGGCATCGCCGGGCGCGTCTACCGACAAGGACGTCCGCTGCGCGTGGACCTCGCCGGCGCCGATCCCGCTCGGCTGGACTTCTTTCCCGAGGTCGACGCTCGCAGCGCCTTCGAGACGGCGACGGTGCTCGCCGTCCCGATTCGGCTGGAAGAGCAGGTATGCGGGGTGCTCGAGCTGCTCAACCGCCTCCCCTCGCCCGGTCCCGGGAGCGCGCCCGGCGCCCGAACCCAGCGAGGCGAGGGAGGATCCCATGGCGCCTTCGGCGCCCGGGACCTTCAGCTGGCGACGCTGGTGGCCGACCACGTGGGCCGAGCGATTCTCAACGCCGTCGATCTGCTCAAGGAGAATGACCTGGCGCAGCGGGACGCGCTGACGGGCCTGGCCAACGTGCGCGGCCTCGAGAGCTTCCTGCACGCCGAGGTGCGGTCGGCGGAGGCCGAGCGGCGGCCCCTCGCGGTGCTCTTTTTCGACGTCGACCATCTCAAGCGCCTCAACGACCGGCTGGGCCATCAGGCGGGCAGCGAGGTCCTCCGGCGCGTGGGCCACGCCCTCGCGCGGGTCACGCGGGAAGAGCCCGCGCGCGCGTACCGCTTCGGAGGCGACGAGTTCGTCGTGGTCTACCGAGGCCCGGAAGCCAGGGCGGTGGCCCTGGCGGAGCAGGCCCAGGAAGAAGTCCGGCAGCACACCGCAGGCCCCTTCCCCGGAGGCACGCTCCCAGCCGTGGAGCTGAGCGTCGGCGTGGCCACGCTGGCCACCCTTCGCAGCAGCCCGAGAGACGTGACGCTCGGCGACCGTCTCCTCGGCGCCGCGGACCGCGCCCTGTACCGAGCGAAGAGGGCCGGCAGAGGCCGGGTGGCGCGCCCCCAGGCGGAGGACGACACGCTCGGGAGCTGAAGGCGGGGCCGCGTGTCCGTTTCCGTGTCCGTGTCCGTGTCCGTGTCCGTGTCCGCGTCCGTGTCCGTGTCCGTGTCCGTGTCCGTGTCCGTTTCCGTGTCCGTTTCCGTTCCCGTTCCCGTTCCCGTTCCCGTCCCCGGCGAGCCTTCTCCCCTCCCCGCCCGGCCGCTGGGTGCTATCCCGCTGCCATGACCGCGACCCTGCTCGAGCTCGGCGCGCTGCGCGCGCGCCTCACCGGAGGCACCGATGGCCGGGGCGGCGGGGACGGGCCGCTCGTGGTGCTGCTTCATGGCTTCGGGGCGCCGGGGGACGACCTGGTACCGCTCTGGCGCGTGCTCCCGGCGCCGCCGGGGACCCGCTACCTCTTCCCGGAGGCGCCGCTCGGGCTTCCGCCGGCCTTCGGGCCCGGGCGCGCCTGGTGGATGATCGATGTTGCGCGGCTCCAAGAGGCCATGATGCGTGGCACGCCCCGGGACCTTTCCCAGGAGCATCCGGAGGCCCTCCCGGCGGTGCGTGCCGCGCTCATCGAGCTCCTCGATGCCGCCGCCGCGCAGCTTGGCGTGCCACCGGAGCGCACGGTGCTCGGTGGCTTCTCCCAGGGCGCGATGCTCTCCATGGACGTCGCGCTGCACGATGCCCGGCCGCTCGCGGGCCTCGCGCTGCTGAGCGGCACCTACCTGGCCCGCGACTGGTGGTCCCCCCGGCTCGCGTCCCGCGCGGGCCTGCCGGTCTTCCAGAGCCACGGCAAAGACGACATGGTCCTCGAGTACGCCGGCGGCGCGGCGCTGCACGAGGCGCTCAGGGAAGCGGGTCTCGAGGCGGAGCTCGTCAGCTTCCGCGGCGGCCACGCCATCCCGCCGCCGGCCCTCGAGGGGCTTGGCGCCTTCCTGACCCGGGTGCTCCCGTAGCCGCGGCGCGCTTCAGCGGCCGAGGTACTCGATGGTCGTGCTGGCTGGGCCGTAGAGCGCGTAGACCAGCACCGCGTTGAACGCGACGGCCGTCGCGATGCCCACGAAGAGCACGGGCCCGGCGAGCGTGTGGCGCCGGAGGCGCCGGAGACGCGTGCCCATCCAGGGCAAGAAGAGGCAGAGCAAGATGCCCGTCAGCGCGAAGCCCGGCGAGTAGACGAAGGCCGTGAAGCCACGCCGGCCCGCTTTGAAGGGCGTGTAGAGGTCCCGGGCCTCGGGCACGATGAGCAGGCTCAATGCAATCAACACGAGCGCGCCGAACACGCAGAGGCGCACCGCCAGCCGGTCGAAACGGCTGACCACGCCCGTCCCCGGCGCGCCCAAGGTGCGCGCGTCGATGCGCGGGTCGCCGAAGCCGTGCGGGTCGTACTCGGCCGTCCCCGCGAGGCCCGGCGCCGGCCCGAGCGCCGTTCGGCGCGGATCGTCTTCCGGTGCTGGCGGCGGCTCCCCGTACCAATCGGCCATGGCCCGCCCGTCAGAACGCTTCCGGGATCGTGACCTCGCGCATGACCGGCGGCGCGGCGCTCATGGTCGCGCGCATGGTCGTACGCCGTCGCGGGCGCGGGCGCACGGGGCGCGGCTCTTCCACCGGCGCCGGAAGGCGAACATGGAAGGCGCAGAGCGAATCGCGCACGCCGACGGCGCAGAGGCGCTCGGTCCGGCGGGCCGTGCCCGGTGCATGAAAGGCCAGCGCGAGCTGCGTTCCCGGCGTCGCACGCGCCACATGGAAGAGGAGCCCTTCTTCGTCCGTCCGGCCCACGACCTCCCCGTTCACGGCGGACTCGATGCCCGGCTCATCGGTGTCGACGACCACCGCCACGCGGACCTCCTGCGGGAGGCAGCGCATCTTGACCTGCAGGCCGAGCCGGGCCTCCGAAGGGTCGAGGGCCTGGTCCCGGGAGAGCTGCACCGTGCGCGGCGTGGAGCCCTCCGGCGCGGCCCATCCTTCGGGGCAGCGGTGTTCGATGAGCCGGGATTGCCCCGCGCTCCCGCGAAGGAAGCTCTGAAGCAGGCCGTATTCGTCCGTGGAGCCCACGGGCTCACCGTCGACGCTCACCTCGACGCCGTCGAGAGGCTCGCCGGGCGCGCCTTGCGCCTGGTACGTGACGACGAAAAGCCGCGCCGGCGCGGCGTCTTCTCCGCCGCACGCGAAGCCGGCGAGAGCCAAGGCCGCCGCCGCGAGTCCCGGCGGTGTCGCTGTGCGCCGCAGTGTCGATGTTCGCGGCGGTGTCCATGCGCGCCGCAGTGTCGATGCGCGCCGCGGTGTCCATGTGCGCCGCGGTGTGTCGCGGAGCTGCGCGGTCAATCTTCGCTGCAAGGCATTCTCCCTCGGTCGAGCTCGCAGCGAAGGTCCGCTTCGAGCACGTCGGCCAGCTCCTGGGCCGCGTCATCGCCGGGGCGCTGCGCCGCGCGCCAGCTCACGACCGCCAAGGCCCGCCGCTGGTCACCGGCGGTCAGCGCTTCGGCAGCCAGCGCCCGTACCGCGCGGTCCTGGGCCGCCGCGACGCGAGCCTCCGCGTCGTCCGGGAGGTCCCGGCGCCAGGTCTCGCGCAGCGCGGTCTCGGCCGCCTCCGCCACCGTTTCGAGCTCCGCCGCGATGGCCGCGACATCCGCCTGCTCGGCAGCTTCTGCTTGCGCCGCCGCCTGACGCATGGCCTCGCGTTTCTCCTCGGCCCCCTCCCGCGCCGCCGCTTCGCCCTCCTCCGCGGCTCGGGCCACGGCCGCCCGCACCGCCGTCGCTTGCTGGTCGTCGCGCAAGCGAAGGAAGACGAGCGCCAGCAAGACCACGAGCAGCGTGACGGCAGCAAGCACCAGCGTTCGCTTGGGCGGCGCCTCGAGCTTGCGCGACTTGGGCTCGCCGAGCGTGACCGGCGGAGGCGCCGCGAAGCCCCCCGCGAGCGACGCAGCGCTCTCGCCGCCGGGACCGGCCGCCGGGGCAGGCGAGCCGAAGGAGCCCGGGCCCGGCTCCTTCGCCGGGCTCCCGAAACTCGACGCGGCCAGCGAGCCCGCCGGGAGCTGCGCCGGCGGCGGCGCGGACTCCGGGGAGACGGACGCCTTGCTCCGGATCTTCCCCGCCGCCGGGTCGAAGATCATCGTCGCCTCCGCCGTCAGCTCACCGGGGTCCGGCGCGTCCTCGAGCAGTCCGGCGGAACCCCCGGAGCCCCGACCGAGCACCGGGCGCGGCGGCGCCTTTCGACTTTTCTCCAGGGCGGCGAGGTCCACCTGCCGGGTCACGAGCCCGGGAAGCTCGCCGGAGCTCGTCGCTCCGGGGAAGGGCTCCGTAAGGTCGCTGAAACCGGCGCTGACGATGGGCGTCTCGGGGCTGGCTCCTGGGTAGCCGAAGGCTGGCGTGGTCGGGCTCGGTCCCTCGGTGAAGAGCGACCTCTCCGGCGAGCCCAAGCTCGCGCGGGTCACCTCGTCGTCCGGCGACGCCAAGGAAGGCGCGTCGGACCCGGCCGCCTCAGAAGGCGCCGGCGGCGACGCCAGCTCACGCGTCGCCTCGTCGCCGCGGCCCGCCGGCGCTCCGCGGCTCCCGAAGGGACCCGAGACCCCGTCCGCCGGTGTCGACGTACCCGGTGTCGACGTACCCGGTGTCGATGTACCCGGCAGGGCCACCATGGGCGTGGCGAGCTCGGAGGGCTCCGAGCCCATCGAGATCGTCTCGACCCTCCGCCGACCGAAGGGCTCCGAGACGTCGGAGAAGGCGGGCGGTCCGCTCCCATGCCCCGGGGTCTGGTCGACGAGCGGCGGCGCCGACGCATCGAAGGGCGACGGCGCCGGGCCCGAAGGGAAGTCGTGGTCGAGGCCCTCGCCCGCGACGAGCGCCGTGGTGTCCTCGTCCGGGCCGAAGGCCGACACCTCGCCGGCGGACGCCATGGTCACCGCCGCCATGGTCGCCTCCGCCTTCATGGCCCCGTCGCCGGCCAGGTCCGGATCGCGCACCACGGGGCCCGTGGGATCCTCCCGCGGAGGCGGCTCCCAGCCTTCGGGATGCCCCCCGCCCACCGCCAACCCCGCGGACTGCGAGCTCTCCACCAGGAGCGCGCCCTGGCCGAATTGGAGCCGGCAGCGCCCCGGTAGCTGGCGCCAGCGCTGCACACGCTCGCCGTCGACGGTGAGCGTGCCCCCAAGCGGCGGGCTCACCCAGAGCATGGCGCCGTCCCAGTAGAGCTCGAAGGCCTCGGCGGCGACGCCCTCCGCCGCCACGGTCCAGCCCACGTCATGGGCCGAGCCCACGACGAGCCGAGCCTCGGGTACTTCGCTCGAGAGATCCCAAAGCCCCGCGGACGACTCTCCCGCCGCGAGCTGCACGCGCACCCAGTGGCGCGGAGTCTGCTTGGGCGAGGGGACGACCTCGGCGGGGGGCTCACTCACTCCTGAGCCCCCGCCATGCGCATCTCCTCCGGAAGCGCGAGACCCATGGCTTCGAGCATCTCGGCGCAGCGCGGGATGCGCCCCGTGGGCCGAAACTCGCTGAGGATCTTCCCGTCGTCGTTCCGGCCGAGGACCTCGCGCTTGTAGAGGTCGCCCAGCTCGTAGCCGCGCCGGGGCTCGTAGCCGAGCACCTCCGTGATGTGCGTGACGCAGCGCGAGCCGTCCGCGAGGCGCGCCGTCTGCACAATGAAATCGATGGCCGAGGCGATCTGCGCCCGCATCGCCGCCAGGGGAATTTCGACGTCGCTCATCATCGCCATGGTCTCGAGGCGGTTGAGCGTATCGATGGGATAGCTCGCGTGCACCGTCGACATGCAACCGCCGTGGCCGCTGGTCATGGCCTGGATGAGCTCCAGCGCCTCGCCGCTTCGAATCTCACCCACGACGATGCGGTCTGGCCGCATGCGCAGCGTCGCCTTGAAGAGGTCGCGAATCGTGACCTTGCCGCGACCGCGCGGGTCCGCGGGCTGCGCCTCCATCTGCACCACGTGCGGCAGCTGGAGCTGGAGCTCGCGCGCGTCCTCGATGACCACGACGCGCTCGTCGTCCCGGGCGAAGGAGCTCAGGCAGTTCAGGAGCGAGGTCTTTCCAGATCCCGTACCGCCGGCCACGATGATGTTCTGCTTGCAGGCGACCAGGGCTTCCATGAGCTTCCCCGCCGGCGCCGTGAAGCTGCCGAAAGTGAGCAGCTTCTCGATGGTGAGCGTGTCTTTGGAGAAGCGGCGAATCGCCACGCTCGGGCCGTCCGGAGAAGCCGGAGGAATCACCGCCTCCACGCGCGACCCGTCCGGGAGCCGGGCCTCGAGAATCGGGTGGTGTTCGTCGAGGGGCCGGCCCACGAACTGGGAAAGGTTCCTCAGCGCGCTCATCAGCGCCTCGTGCGTCGGGAACGCCGCGTCGGTGCGGTGCAGCCGGCCCTTGCGCTCGATGAAGACCTCCGCCGGTCCGTTGATCATCACCTCGCTCACCGTGGGATCTTCGAGGTAGCTACGCACCGGCTCGAAGAAGCCCAGAATGGTCTGCTCGAAGACTTCGCGCGGGATGGTCACGGGGCGGTTCCTTCTTCGGTCTCGGGGGGCGACTCGGTCTCTGCGGCGGCCGCATCGCGCGCCTCCGCCGGCGGCCGGATCACGCCGCCCTCACCCACCTCGCCGGCCGCGTCGACGTCCGGCCGGCCTACGGCGCCCGGGCGTACGGCGCCCGGCGCACGTTGCAGCATCGCCAGCCGGCCCCGCACCTCCCTCGCGTGCTCGCCCTCCGGCGCCATGGCGAGGTAGCGCTCGAAGGCCTCGATGGCGGAGCCGCGGTCGCCGACGCCGGCCCGAAACTCAAGTGCAGCCCGCAACATGAGTCCGGCTTGTTTATACATTTGGGCTTTGAAGGC
>JBCCAW010000228.1:0-8713 GCA_039814655.1 Myxococcota bacterium
CCAGCGGCGCCGCGGCGGCGGCGGCGGCGGTGCTGGGCGTGGACCTCGCCGCGGAGCGCGGCCGCTGGCTCTTCGTGGGCGACAGCGGAAACGACGCCGCGGCCTTCGCGGCCTTCGCGCCGAGCGTGGGCGTGGCCAACGTGGCCGCCCATCTCGATCGGCTCGCCGCGCGCCCGGGCTACGTGACGGCGGCGGACCGGGGCCTCGGCTTTGCCGAGCTCGCCGGCGCCATCCTTCGCGCCCGGAGCGGAGGCGCGCGGTGAGCTCGAAGGGCCCCGCGGGAGCCGAGCGCCGGCAGCGACGCCTGTCGACGCCCGTCGTCTTGGCCCTGGTGAGCGCCATGGTGAGCGTGGGCGTGCTCGCGCTGCTCGCCTCCCGGCCGGAACCGGCCCCGGCGCCAGCCACGGCGGCGCGTGTGGAGGTGCTCGACGACACGCCGGAGCACGTCGCCGAGTCCTTTCTCGACGCCTGGCGGAAGCGCGAGCACGGCGTCGCCGACGCGCTCTCCCTCGGCCCGGCGCAGGCCCGGGTCCGCGCGCGGCAGGCCGCCGACGGCGCGCTCGCCGGACCCGAGCGCGAGCTGAAGCAGAAGGTATGGGACGCCATGGCCACCGAGCGCCTCGAGTTCTTCGTCGAGGAGAGCGAGCGCCTCGCCGGGGGCCGCCTCGCGCTCCGGGGCACGGCCGAAGGCACGTTCCTGGACGCTCCCTACGAGCGCGCCCTCGAGTTCATCACCGCACCCGCGGGCGACGGATGGCGCGTCGAAGACGTCACCTTCGGGCCCATCTTGAGCGAGGTCCCGGAGCTCCTGAAGCTCGAGGAATGACCTGCCGTGGCGGACGACGACATCCTTCGCGAGGGGAGCGAGAGCCACTACCGGGACGCGGCCTACTACGACCAAGCGTACCGCCGGCGCCAGCGGGACCGCGAGTGGTACGTCGCCTTCGCCCAGGAGCGGCTCGCACCCGGCGCGCGCATCCTCGAGCTCGGCTGCGGAACCGGGCGCATCGGTTTGGCGCTGGCAGAAGCGGGCTTTTCCGTGCTGGGCGTAGACGCCATGGCGCCCATGCTGGCGCGCGCGGAGGCGCGCCGGGCCAAACGCCCGCGGCGCGTCCGAGAGCGCCTCGCGTTTGTCCGCGGGGACCTGCGGCGCGTGCGCCTCGGCGAGCGCTTCGACCTCGTCATCAGCCCCTTCAACGTGTTCATGCACCTCTATGAGCGGCGCGACGTGGAGCAGGCCCTGGCCACGGTGGCCGCCCACGCCAGGCGCGGCGCGCGCTTCGCCTTCGACGTGTTGCTGCCGGACCCCGTCTCCCTCGGGCGCGATCCCGAGCGCGTCTACCGCGTGGGACACGTGAGCCGCAGCGGCGTGCGCTACCGCTACCGGGAGCGCTTCTGCTGGGATCCGATGGCCCAGGTGCAGCACGTGGATCTTGCCTTCCTCGGCGTCGAGGACCCGACGGATTTCGAGCTCCAAACGCTCACGCACCGGCACTTCTTTCCCCGGGAGCTCGAGGCGCTGCTTCACTACAACGGCTTCGCCATCGAGCGGCACGAGGGCGACTGGGACGGCGAAGCGCTGGCTCCCTTTCACGAGAGCCAGGTCATCGTGGCGCGTCGCCGTTCCGGGCCGGCGTAGCGAAGCTCCGCAGGGCGCCGTCCAGGCCGGCGACTACTCCTTGGCGACGGCGGCCTGCGCCGCGGCGAGCGCCTCCGCGTGCATGGCCTCGTGCTCGCCGGCGTCGGCCCAGCGGGCCCGGCCCTCTTCCGGCAGCCGATCGAGGGGATCGTAGTAGAAGAAGAAGCGCCCGGGCTTCACCGAAGGCGCCGTGTACACGCTGATGCCCGTGG
Organism: Myxococcota bacterium; assembly: GCA_039814655.1. Classification (GTDB taxonomy): domain Bacteria; phylum Myxococcota_A; class Polyangia; order Polyangiales; family Houyiibacteriaceae; genus CALCTH01. Next base: position 1,852 of record JBCCAW010000228.1, read on the forward strand.
TGCGGTCGTAGTGCTCGTAGCTGTGCACGCCGCGCTTGCCGCCGCCGCCGGGCGCGTCGACCACGAAGGTCGGCGTGTTGAAGCCGGCCGTGGCGCCGCGCACCCGCTTCTCGAGCACCTCGGCCGTGTGCACGGTCGTTCGAAGCTCCTCGACGCCGCTCACCATGTCGTGCTGGTAGACGTAATAGGGGTGCACGTTCACGTAGGCCGAGCGGCGCACGAGCGTGAGCATGGTGTCGAAGTCGTCGTTCACGCCGCGCTGAAGCACCGTCTGGTTCCGCACGTGAACGCCCTCCTCGAAGAGGCGCCCCATGGCCCGCGCCGTGATCTCGGTGATCTCGTTGGGGTGGTTGAAGTGCGTGTGGAGCATCACGTCCTTGCGGAGCTTCCGGCCCTTCTCCGCCACGCCGACCAGCGCCCGGAACCACTCGTCGTCGCTGAGCACCTTCTGCGGCATGACCGCCGGGCCCTTCGAGGCGAAGCGCATGCGCCGCACGTGCGGGATGGCGAGGAGGCGCTCCCCGAGCAGCTCGATCTGCGACGCGCGGAGGTTCCAGGTGTCCCCGCCGCTGATGACCAGGTCTTCGAGCTCCGGCCGGGAGGCGATGTAGTCGAAGATGACCTCCCAGCGCTTGGGTGACGCCTTGAGGCTCACCTTCTCGACCATCTCCTGGTCCGGGCCGACGGCGTAGGAGCGCGTGCAGAAGCGGCAGTAGACCGGGCACGTGTCGAGGGCGAGAAAGAGCGCCTTGTCCGGGTAGCGATGGGTGAGCCCGGGCACCGGCGCGTCGGACTGCTCGCCGAGGGAGTCGAAGGTGAGCTTCGGGTGGTCCGGGAGCCGCGTGGACTTGGTCGGAATGAACTGCGTGCGGATGGGGTCGCCGTAGGGCTCCTCCCAGTTCACGAGGGCGAGCAGGTAGGGCGAGACGCGCACGGCCATGGGCGCGAGGGCGAAGGCCTCCGCGGCGTCGGCGAGGAAGCCCGGGCTGGCGAGCCCCTCCAGCGCCGCGAGCAGCTTCTCGGGCTTGGTGATCGTGTTTTTTTGCTGCCAGCGGTGGTCGAGGAAGGTCGCCTCGTCGATGTCACCAAAGGCCGGGATGCGCCGCCACCAGTCGCCTCCGCGGAGCTCGCGATGCGCGAGCAGCGAGGGGTCCGCTGGCGGGCGGGGCGCGGATGCCCCCGCCGCGGGGCTTGCGGAATCGGGGCGCGGCGCGGAATCGAGGACGGGCAGCTCCATAGCGGTTCCTTCGTAGGGGCTCGGGCTAGCACGGGCGAGGTGCCGGGCCCTTGGCCCTTCTCACGGTCACCCGCGCAAGGTGCCCCGGGGCCGTTGACGCCGCCACGGAGCGTGCGAGGACATTCGCGTGCCCGTGCGTTTGACGCCCGCCGAGGTCGAGCAGCGCCTCGTCTTCGTGATCAGCCCGCCGCGCGCGGGTTCGACGCTGCTGCAGCGCATGCTGGGCGCGCACGACGCCGTGGCCACGCTGCCCGAGCCGCACCTGATCACCCCCCTCGCCTTTCTCGGCTACCACGACACCGTCGACGCGGCGCCCTACGACCACGTGAACGGCGCCGAGGCCATTCGCGCCTTCGTGGACGCGCTCCCCGGGGCCGAGGCCGACTACCTCGACGCGCTTCGGGCCTACGCGACCACGCTCTACGGCCGGGCGCTCGTCGCCGCGGGCAAGGAGCGCTTCGTCGACAAGACGCCGGCCTACGCCCTGGTGCTGCCCTTCTTGACCCGGCTCTTTCCTCGGGCGCGTTACGTGCTGCTCACGCGGCACCCGCTGGCTGTCTTCAGCTCCTACGCCCAGAGCTTCTACGACGGCGACTGGCAGGCCGCGCACGCCTTCAACCCCGTGCTCGAGCGCTACGTACCGGCGCTCGGGCGGCAGCTGCGCGGCGAAGGGGCCCGCGTGCCCTGGTTGCAGGTCGGCTACGAGGCGCTCGTGGCGTCGCCGGAGGCGGAGCTCGAAAAGCTCTTTTCCTTCCTCGACCTGCCGAACGACCCGGAAGCGGTGCGCTACGGCGACAAGGGGCCGGCGAAGGCGGGCATGGGGGACCCCATTCAAGTGAACCGGCAGTCGGCGCCGACCACCGCGAGCGTCGAGAAGTGGGCCGCGGAGCTCGCCCACGACGCCGACAAGCGGCGCCTCGCCGAGGGGATGATCGGCCGGCTGAGCGACGCGGATCTCGCGGCCTGGGGACACCCGCGGGAGGCGCTCTGGGCACCGCTCGAGGCCGGCGCCGAGCGCCCGCCTCCCCAGCCGCCACGGAACGACTACACGCTCCAGCGGCGGGTCATGCTCGCCGCCCGTTCCCAGGTCCGCCGGCGCCCCGCAGCCCAACAGGCCGTACGCCGGCTCCGCTACTACTGCGACGTGCTCCTCCGCGACTCGCTGAACGCGCGCTAGCAGCCCGTCTCCGTACCGCGTCGCCAGCCGTCTCGGCACCGCACCCCGAAGCTCCCGCCGGCCGGATTCTCGGAGCTCGAAGAGCGGCAAAGCGCGCTGACGCGGCCTGTCCCTCGGGCCCGAGGCCGTTGCACCCGCAGGGACCGATCGTTGCCGACGCAAAAGCCGGCTGCGCGGTGGCCGGAACGGCCACGCGGGGTCGAGGGGACCCATCCGCACGGATAGGGGGACCGATTCCTCCCGATGCCCTCCCGCCCGCCTCCGGAACCGGGTGCCTGCCCGGCGGAACACGCGTCGCCGCGCCGCCGGAACCGGGCGCGCCCGCCTCGCGATGCAGGGCGCGCGGCGCCCGGTTGCCGGAGGCGATCTCAAAGGCCCGCGCCACGCGGCGGGCGCCGCTTCGACGACGGCGCACCTCCCACTTCGGGGGGCGTTTTTGCTCGCGAGGAGGCTCAGGGCGTCGTGAGGGTGAGCTCGCCGTCGTCGCGGAGGTGGCCGTCGACGACGAGCACGAAGGGGCCCGTCGCGGGCACCGTGAGCGTCGTGGGCTCTCCGGGCCGGAGTGCGATGCAGGCCAGCTCGACCCCATCGCAGCCATCGTAGGCCGCGAGCGTCAGAGCCTGCTCGTCTTGCGGCCCCGTGGGGACCGTGAGCGTCGCCTGCCGCGGCCCCGGCGCGCTCTCGACCGTGTAGCTGCGGTCCGGAAGCCCGCTCGCGGAAGCGCAGCTCGGCGTGATTCCGTCGCCCTCGAGGCTGAGCGCGCCGACGGCAAAGGGGCCGTCGCCCTCGAGGCGCGGGCCGCTCGGACAGGTCCCTGGCCCGGCCGTGAAGCAGTCGACGTAGCTCGCCCAGAACGGGCCCTCGAACGCCTCGCCCCGGAAGCCGCAGCCCGCGAGCTGCACCCGCCGCGCGTCTTCTTCCGCGCACTCGCAATCGGCCTCGAGGCACTCGGCGAGCTGGCGGAGCGTCCCGATCTCGCAGCCCAGCCGCGCGCTCACGGCGGGGTCCGCGGCGAAGGCGTCCGCCACGCAGTCCGCGTCGAAGCCCGTGGCCAACGCCCGGCGTGCGGCGCAATCGTCCGCGGCCGGCGCCGCCCCGCAGGCGCACTCCGCCGCCGCGAGGCGCGCGCTCTCGGCCTCGAAGCGCTGCAGCTGCCCATCCCGGTTCTGACCGCAGGCCGCGAGCACACCGAGGCAGAGCGGCGCGAGCTGGCGAAGGCTCCGCAGCGTCAGTACCGGGGAACGGCGTCGTCGACGCGCTGGGACCAGGCGTCGATGCCGCCGGCCAGGTTGTGCACGTCCCTGAAGCCCAGCTGGAGCGCCTGCTGCGCCGCGCGCTGGCTCCGGCCCCCGTGGTGGCAGTGAAAGACCAGCGTGACGTCCTTGTCCAAGGTCTCGAGGCGCTTGGCGCCGGCCTCGTCGAGGAGCGTCGTCCCCGCGATGGACGCCGTCGCGCGCTCCTCGGGGCTCCGAACGTCGAAGACCTCGATGGGCTTGCCGCCGTCCATCCATGCCTTGAGCTCCTCGGGCATGAGCTGGTTCACGCGCGCCGGCTCGTTCGGGTTGTCGATCTTGAAGCCACCGCCCTCGGCGTTCTCCACGAAGTCGATCTTCAGGCCATCGGCCTTTCGCGCCGCCGCGCGGCTCATCACGAAGCGCCAGGCCGTGCCCTCGACCACGACGTCCTTCGGCTGCGGGTCCGAAAAGTCGAGGCCGTATTGCCACTGGGGACCGATCTCGAGGCGGACCGTGGGCGCGCCCTCACCGTCGTAGAAATGCGTGAGCTTCTCGAGCGCGGCCTCGCTGACGAAGAGCTCCGGCACGGGGACCTCGGCGCGCTTCACGCCGAGCACCTCGTCGAGCTCCCCGCTCTGGCTCATCTCCGTGATGATGTCGCAGCCGCCGACGAACTTGGCGCCGACGTAGAGCTGGGGAATGGTCGGCCAGCTCGAGAACTCCTTGATGCCGGAGCGCACGGCCGGGTCCGCGAGCACGTTCACCGTGGCGTACTCCGGGAGGTACTCGTCGAGTATCTCGATCACCCGCGCCGAGAAGCCGCACTGCGGCGCCTGCCGTTCGCCCTTCATGAAGAGCACCACCGGGTGGCTCTCGACGAGGGACTTCAGCTGCTCGTGAATCTGATCGCTCATGGTGCTTGATCGCCTTCTGGTCGCCGGCCCGGGGCGACCCCGGGGACGTGGCGCCCCGCGCTGCCCCGGGCAAGGGCAGCCGCCCTACTCTCCCGCGAGCTGCCGGAGCACGTACTGCAGGATCCCGCCGTGGCGGTAGTACTCCACCTCCTGCGGCGTATCGAGGCGCGTCACCACGCGGAAGCGCTTGCCCGAGTCCGTGCGGACCGTGAGCTCCTTGCCCGGCGCGAGGCCCTCGGCGATGCCGTCGATGGAGAAGAGCTCTTCCCCGCTGAGCCCATGCTCCTCCCGGCCCTCGCCCGGGAGAAACTCGAGGGGGAGCACGCCCATGCCGATGAGGTTCGAGCGGTGAATGCGCTCGTAGCTCTGGGTGATGACGGCTTTCACGCCGAGGAGCAGCGTGCCCTTGGCGGCCCAGTCCCGGCTCGAGCCCGTGCCGTACTCCTTGCCCGCGATGACGATGAGCGGCGTGCCCGCGTACTGGTACTTCATGGAGGCGTCGAAGATGGACATCTTGTCCCCGGCCGGGAGGTGGCGCGTGACGCCGCCCTCCGTGCCCGGCACGAGGAGGTTCCGCAGGCGGATGTTGGCGAAGGTGCCGCGCATCATCACCTCGTGGTTGCCTCGCCGGCTGCCGTAGGAGTTGAAGTCCCGCGGCGAGACCCCGCGCTCCTTGAGGTAGGCGGCGGCGGGGCTGTCCGAGGCGATGGCGCCAGCGGGGGAGATGTGGTCCGTGGTGACCGTGTCGCCGAGCAGCGCGAGCACGCGCGCGCCCGCGATGTCCCGGAGGGCCGGCGGCTCCCCCTTCTCCACCGCGTCGAAAAAGGGCGGGTTTCGGATGTAGGTCGAAGCGTCGTCCCAGGCGTAGCGGCTCCCCGCCGGCACCTCGACCTCGCGCCACTGCCCCGTTCCGTCGAAGACGGCGGCGTAGCGCTCCTCGAACTGCGCCGTGGTCACGGCCTCGCGCACGGTCAGGGTGATCTCCTGCGTGCTCGGCCATAGGTCCCGGAGAAAGACGTCGTTGCCGTCCGGGTCCTGCCCCAAGGGGTCCGTGGCGAAGTCGATGTTCATGGTCCCGGCGAGCGCGTAGGCGACCACGAGCATCGGCGACGCCAGGTAGTTGGCGCGCGTATGCGGGCTGACCCGGCCTTCGAAGTTCCGGTTGCCACTGAGCGCGCTCGTCACGACGAGGTGGTGGTCCTCGATGGCCTTGGCGATGGCCGGGTCGAGGGGGCCGCTGTTGCCAATGCAGGTGGTGCAGCCGTAGCCGACGAGGTGGAAGCGAAGCGCTTCGAAGTCGTCCATGAGCTTCGCGCGCTTCAGATACTCCGTGACCACCTGCGAGCCCGGCGCGAGCGAGGTCTTCACCCAGGGCTTCACGTCGAGGCCCTTGGCCCGGGCGTTGCGCGCCAGGAGGCCCGCGCCGAGCATCACCGCCGGGTTCGAGGTGTTCGTGCAGCTCGTGATGGCCGCGATGACGACGGCGCCGTTCTCGAGCGTGAAGGTCTCGTCCTGGCCCTCACGCTGGAGATGCACCTCGGCGGAGCGGACCGCGCCCTCCGGGAGCTTGCCCTGAACGGCCTCCTCGACCTTCTGGTAGGCGCCCTTGGACTCGCTCAGCGCGATGCGATCCTGCGGGCGCTTCGGGCCGGCAATGGAAGGCACCACATCCCCGAGGTCCAGCCGGAGCGTGTCCGTGAACACCGGCGCCGGTGACTCCGGCGTGTGGAAGAGCCCCTGCTCCTTGAGCACGCGCTCGCAAAGGTCCACGTGCTCGTCGCTTCGGTTCGTGAAGCGCAGGTACGCCAGCGTCTCCGCGTCCACGGGGAAGAAGCCCATGGTGGCGCCGTACTCCGGCGCCATGTTCGCGATGGTCGCCCGGTCGGGAAGGGAGAGCGCCTCCATCCCCGCGCCGAAGAACTCGACGAACTTCCCGACCACACCTCGCGTCCGGAGCATGTTGGTCACGGTGAGAACGAGGTCCGTGGCCGTGGCCCCTTCGGGCAGCTTCCCCGTGAGCTCGAAGCCAACGACCTGCGGCAGCAGCATGGCGATGGGCTGGCCAAGCATCGCCGCTTCGGCCTCGATGCCGCCGACGCCCCAGCCGAGCACGCCGAGACCATTGATCATGGTGGTGTGCGAATCGGTGCCGACGAGCGAGTCCGGGTAGGCCACGAGGCGGCCCGTGTCGTCTTCCCGGGTGAAGACGCAGCGCGCCAGGTACTCGAGGTTGACCTGGTGCACGATGCCCGTACCGGGCGGAACCACCTGCATGTTCTGGAAGGCGCTCTGGCCCCAC
>JBCCAW010000143.1:0-11392 GCA_039814655.1 Myxococcota bacterium
CCCGCGGGGTGCCCGCGCGGCGGGCGGGGCCGCCGGCGCCCCGGCGCGGGGGCGGCGGCGCCCCCCCCCGCTCGCCTTGCGGCCGCCGAGCTTCGGGAGCGGCAGGAAGGCCCGCGTTCGCTCCGCGTAGGCTTCGTAGCCCGGCCGGCGCGCGCGGCTCCGCGTGTCGAGCATGGGGATGGAGATGAAGACGATCATCAGGGTGATCGCGAGGGGCCCGATGGCGGTCCAGGCGTAGGCCGGGTCCGCGGCGAGGGTGAAGAGCCATAGGCCCCACCAAAAGCTCATCTCGCCGAAGTAGTTCGGGTGCCGGGAATGGGCCCAGATCCCCGTGTCGAGAATCTGCCCGGGCTGGCGGGTGCGGAGAAAGGCGTCGAGCTCGTCGTCCGCGCGCTGCTCGATGGCGATGGCACCGGCGGTGACGAGGAAGGCCACGGCGTCGAGCCAGCCGAGCGGCCGGCTTCCGGCGGCGAGCGGCGCCCAGGCGGCGAGCAGTCCGAGAAAGACCTGCACCGTGGGAAAGAGGTGCAGGCCCGTGAGGCTGACGAGCCAATACCCCTTGCCGGACTTCCGCTTGAGGTCGACGTAGCGCCAATCCTCGTGGTCGAGGCCCGTCCAGCTCCGGGCCCAGTTCACCGTGAGGCGAACGCCCCACCAGGCGACGAGCGCCAGGACCAGGAGCTTTCGCGCCCACGGCGCCTCGCTCGGAAGCGCCGCCCAGAGGCCGGCGATGGCGAGCGGCGCGACGGACCAGTAGGCGTCGTAGAAGCTCGAGTTTCGATGGGCGAAGCTGAAGGCGAAGATGGCAAGCGTGCCAGCCACGTCGGCCGCGAAGGTTGCCCAGAGCGGCGAGAGGTGGGGCGAGAGAGCCAGCCAGGTGGCCGCGCCCACGGCCAGGGCCACGATGTAGGCGAGCGCGACGCGCACCATGCCGTGGCGAAAGACCTCCGGGTCCTTCGCCTGTTTGCGTAGCGAGCCGTGCTCCGCGCCCTGGTCGTCCAAGTCCGTCACGACGCGGGAGTGTGCGGGCGCGCCCCGGCGGGCTCAAGGGGCTCGGCCGAGCCGGGACTGATAGGGTAGCGCCGTGGACTTCCAGATCAGCGACGCCATGAAGGACCTGCTCGCGCGTGCCGAGCGCCACATGGAAGAGACGGTCTTCCCCCTCGAGGCCGTGGTGCACGCCAAGGGCTTCACCGGGGCTCACGCGGAGCTCGACGCGGCGCGGGCCACGGTCAAGGCCGACGGCCTTTGGGCCCCGCAGGTGCCGAAGGAGTGGGGCGGCATGTCCATGCCCTTCCGCGAGCACGCGCAGCTGATGCGCGTCTTCGGCAAGAGCACGCTCGGCCCCTATGTCTTCGGCTGCCAGGCGCCGGATGCGGGAAACATCGAGCTCCTGCTGGAGCACGGCACGGACGCGCAGAAGGACCGCTTTCTCGCGCCGCTGGTGCGCGGGGAAGCGCGGAGCTGCTTCTCCATGACCGAGCCCGAGCGGGCGGGCTCGAACCCGACCTGGCTCGAGACGCGGGCGGTGCGCGACGGCGACGAGTGGGTCATCGACGGGCGCAAATGGTTCACCACCGGGGCCGACGGGGCGGCCTTCGCCATCGTAATGGCCGTGACGAACCCCGAGGCGCCGCCGCATCAGCGCGCGTCGATGATCATGGTCCCGACGGATACGCCAGGTTTCCAGCACCTCCGAAAGATCCCCATCGTGGGCGAGGAAGGAAGCGGCTGGGCGAGCCACTCGGAGATCGCTTACGAGGGCTGCCGCGTGCCTGCGGAGAACCTGCTCGGCGGCGAAGGCATGGGCTTCTTGCTCGCGCAAAACCGCCTCGGACCTGGGCGCATTCACCACTGCATGCGCTGGATCGGTCTGGCCGAGCGCGCCCTCGAGCTGATGTGCAAGCGCGCCGCAGGCCGGGAGATCTCGCCGGGCAAGCCGCTGGCGACGCGGCAGACGGTGCAGAATTGGATCGGCGAGAGCCGCGCCGGCATCGACGCCTCGCGGCTCTACGTCGAGTACGCGGCGTGGAAGATCGATACGCAGGGGCTCTACGCGGCGCGACAGGAGATCAGCGCCATCAAGTTCTTCGTGGCCGACGTGCTCGGCGCGGTGCTGGACAAGGCTATCCAGACCCACGGGGCGCTCGGCCTGACCGAGGACACGCCGCTCAGCCACATCTGGCGCCACGAGCGCGGCGCGCGCATTTACGACGGCCCGGACGAGGTCCACAAATACGTGGTGGCCCGGAAGGAGCTGAAGCGGCATGGGCTGGAGCTGGGCTCGTCGCGCTGAGGTGAGGCGGCGGACCGGGGCGCTGCTGGGCCTGGCGCTGCTGGGCCTGGCGCTGCTGAGCACGGCGCTGCTGAGCACCACCCGGGCCCATGCCCACGGGCGCCCGCCGGCGCTCCGGCAATTGGCGATCGACCCGGATAACGCGGACCGCTGGGTGGCCCAGGCCACCTGGGGGCTGGCCACGAGCGACGACGGCGGCGAGAGCTGGCGCTGGACCTGCGCGGCGGCCTACGGGGCGGACCCGACCTTCGAGGACCCGCGCCTCGCGCTCATCGACGGGGCGATTCACCTCGCCAGCTTCGGGGGCATAAGGGCCTCGCCGGGAGGCTGCGATTGGGAGACCTCGTTAAGTGCGGATCTCGCCTCGGACCTCGTCGTCACTCCCGACGGTGGGGCGCTTGCGCTGATCTTCGAGGGCGAGCGCGACCGCCTCGTGCGGTACGAGGGGGGAGGCCCGGCGGAAACGCTCTTCGAGGCGCCAGACGATGTGCTCTTCGACCGGGTCGTGGTCGCGCCGTCGGACCGCAGCGAGGTCTACCTCAGCGGACGTGTCCCCCTCGGCCCCATGCGCGAGCGCCAGCTCGTGCTGCTTGCCTCGACGGACGCCGGCGCGTCCTTTCTCCGTACGGACATCGCGCGGGTGGGCGAGGAGTACTCGCTGATCGTCGACGCCGTCGACGCCGACGACGCGCGGACGGTGTACGCGCACGCCCTGAACTTCGACGGGGAGATGGCTCCCGAGCGCGTGCTCCGAAGCCGGGACGGCGGCGCGAGCTTCGAGGCGGTGCTGGGCGTGCCCCAGGTGGGCGGTCTCCTCTCGCTCTCAGGCGGCCGGGTGTTCGTCGGCAGCCGGCTCGGAGGTCTTTGGCTGTCGAACGACGGCGGGAACACCTTCGCGCGCATCGCGGACGAGTCGGTCCAGTGCTTGACCCGACGCGGCGATGCGCTGCTCGTCTGCACGGACCAGGCCCTCGATGGGTTCGCGCTCGGCCAGCTCGCGTTGGCAAACGCGGCGCGCGGGGAGATCGTGCCGCTGCTTCGCCTCGACGAGATTCGCGATCCGGCGGTCTGCCCCCGGTGCAGCGCCACGGGCATCACCTGCCCGGGGTGGCTTCCGGACATCGTTCAGGACCTCGCGATTGCGCCGGAGGCGTTCGGCCTCACCGAAGCCGACCTTCCCGGGGAGGCCGGAACGGGTGCGCCACGCGAGCCGGTGGTGCCTGCGGAATGCGGTGGGCCACTGGCGGCGAGTGGCCGCTCGGGGTGCGCATCGGCGGAGGAAGCCCCGAGCGCACCGCTCATGGGTGCGCTCGGGCTCCTGCTGCTTCAAGCGCGGCGACGGCGTCGGAAGACGAGGCCCAGCGCGAAGAGCGGCGCGAAGGCGGCCGCTCCGGCCGCGTGACAGCCTCCCGAGTCGGAGCTTCCGCCCATGTCGACGTCGCCCGCGTCCACCTCGACCGACAGATCCGAGGGGCCGAGGTCATCGGGCACACCCGCGTCGTCCTCGCCGCCCATGTCTTCGTCGTCGCCCATGTCCTCGGGGCCGGCGTCGTCGGGGCCCGCGTCGTCGGGGCCCGCGTCCTCGGGGCCCGCATCGGCCGGACCCATGTCGTCACCGTTGCATTCAGGGCTGTCGACGGGGGTCCAGTCCGTGGCGTTGCCGCCGGCGCCGCGCACGCACTGGAGGCACATGTCCTCGGGGTTGAGGTCGCCGCTCGTGAAGCAGGTTCCGCCGATCAGGCAGCACGCGCCACCGCAACAGATGTTATCTGCCGCACTCTCGATGGGTTCGGGGGCCTCGACGGCGCAGGCGGTGAGTGAAGCCACGGCGAGAGCGAAGAAAAGTGAACGATTCATAGGCATATCCTTGGATCCGACGCTAGCATGCGTCGGTTCGGGGCGCGTGTTACCGCTTGCTCGAACGTTTCGATTGACCTAAGCGACGAGCCTTCATGTCCGCCCTGCTTCTTCGACTTTTCCGCGCCGCCCCGGCGCTTTTCCTTTTCCTGGCCGCCTGCGGCGGCGGCGGCCGTACGACCACGGGCGGCATGAGCGACATCGGTCTCGACGCCATGGGCGACGCGGCCGTGGACATGCCCGAGGAAGACGAGGGCGTGGACATGCCCGTGGACGAAGGCCCGGGCGACAAGGAGATCGACCCGGCGCAGTTCGGGACCGACATCGACGACGAGATCTGTCCGGACATGGACCCGCAGGGTGACCTGCCCCTGCTCATGATCACGCAGGTGCGCATCTCCGAGAACGTCTCGAGGGACCCGAACGCCGGCGTGGAGGTGTTCAACCCGCGCGCGGAGCCGCTGGACCTCAGCGAAACGCCGATCTGGCTCGAGAGCCGACCGTCCGACGTGGAGCTTTCGACCATCTCCGGCGGCGACCCGGTCATCGGGCCCGGTGAGTACCGCTTTTACCGCTTCGGGGCAGAGTTCGACGTGGTGATCGGACGGCAGAACCTGCTCGAGGCCTTCGAGGGCGAGCTCACGCTCAACACGAGCGGGACGATGTTCGGTACTCGGCCGCCGATGATCGATTTCGTCTGCTGGGGTGACACGCCGGACCCCGAGGAGAGCCGGATCGGTGCCGCGATCCAGCCTGGCCCGGACGGGTCCGGCCCGCTCTGGGTCGGCCCCTGTGCACCCGAGCTCGACGAAGAGAACCTGAGCCTCCGTCGTCGCTACGGCCGCGAGGGCAGCTGCGGCAACGACTACGAAAGCGCCCAGGCCTTCGTCACGCGGGACTGCTCCGCAGAGTGAGTCTCTCCGCGCCGTGACATCTAGCGGCGCGCGGCGGCGAGCATCTCGGCGGCCGCCGCCCGGGTCTTCTTCGTCACCTCGATGCCGCCGACCATGCGCGCGACCTTGTCGAGGCGCTCCTTGGCACTGAGCCGGCGCACCTCGCTGTAGGTGCGCTCGCCTTCGGCCCGCTTGCTCACGCGGAAATGGGCGTCGCCGTGAACGGCGATCTGCGCCAGGTGCGTGATGCAGAGCACCTGCGCATGCGCCGCGACCTCCACGAGCTTGTGGCCGATGACCTCGGCCACGGCGCCGCCCACGCCCGCGTCGACCTCGTCGAAGACGTAAAGCCCGGCCGGGCCGAGGCCGCTGAGCACACGCTTGATGGCCAGCATGGCCCGGCTGAGCTCACCGCCACTCGCGATCTTCCGAAGCGCCCGCGCCGGCTCGCCGCGGTTGGGGGCGATGAGAAACTCGGCACGGTCGATGCCCGTGGCCGTGAGCCGCGCACCGTCCACGCTGAGGTCCCCCTCCGTGGCGTCCTCGAGCGGGGCGAGCTCCACCAGCACCTGGGCCTCGCCCATGCCGAGGCCCGCGAGCTCCCCGCTGATCGCCTCGCCGAGCCCGCTGGCGATGGCGTGACGCCGTTCGCTGAGCCGTCGGGCCCGTTCCGACGCCCGCGCGAGGGCCTCGGCGCGTGCGGCCTCGGCTTCCGCCAGCCGTTCGTCGTGGCGCTCGAGGGCCTCGAGCTCCGCCGCCACCTCTTCCCGGCGGGCGAGCACCGCCGCCACGTCCGCCGGGTGCGCGCCGCCGTGCTTGCGGATCAGCCGGCCGAGGCGCGCCAGCCGCTCCTCCACCCCGGCGAGGCGCGGCGGATCCACGGTCACGTCTCGGGCGTAGCGGCCGAGGTCGCCGGCGACGTCCTCGAGCAGCGAGAGCGCTTCGCGCAGCTGGGCGGCGGCCGGCGCGAGAGCCGGGTCGAGCTCCGCGCCTTCGGTGACCTTGGTCACCACCTTGGCCAGCGACTCGCTGAGCGACCCGTCCCGCGCGTAAAGCGCTTCCTCGGCGCCCCCGGCCGCATCGGCCAACTGCTCGGCATGGCGTAGCCGCGCGCGCTCGGCCTCGAGCCCTTCGACCTCCCCCTCCTCCGGCGCGAGCTCGTCGATCTCGCCGAGCTGAAAGCGGAGCAGGTCCTCCCGGTCGGCCCGCTCCCGAACCGCCGCCCGAAGCTCCCGGAGCCGCGCCGCCGCCGCCGCCGCCTGCCGGTGCGCCGCGGCCACCGCCGCGCGCTCTTCCTCGAGGGCGCCGAAAGCGTCCAGGTAGCCGAGGTGCGAACGCGCGTCGGCCAGCGAGTGGTACTGATGCTGCGACGAGATGTCCGCGAGGCCCGCGGCGAGGGCCTGGAGCTGCGCCTGCGTCGCCAGGCGACCGTTTACATAGGCGCGGGTGCGACCCTTGGCGCCGATGACGCGGCGGATCACCAACTCGCCGCCCTCGTCCTCGAGCGGCGCCGAGAGCCCGGCGGCGCCGAGACGCTCCTGGAGGGCTGCGTCGCCGCCGAGGTCCACGAGCACCTCGACCTCCGCCTGCGACGCTCCCGCACGAACCAGCTCGGGCTTGCCCTTGCCGCCCAGCACGAGCTGGAGCGCCGCCACGAGGATCGACTTGCCGGCGCCGGTCTCGCCGGTGACCACGTTGAGTCCCGGCGCGAGCTCGACCTCGAGCGCGTCGATGATCGCGAAGTTCCGTACGCGGAGAAGAGTGATCATGGGTGAGCCGGCCGGGAATGGCCGCGGCGCCACCATGCCCCGGCGGCCGTCCCTTGGCGATCCCCGCGGCTGGCGCGCTCCAACGTGGGCTGCCCCTGTGACATCGGACGCGCTCACGCTCGCGTCGGCGCCTTCGCGTCCGGGAGCGGCCAGCCCCTCGCCGGGACGCTTTCCAAGGCCCCGGCGACGCGCTACGTCCCGCCGGAGGCTATGACCAGCTCACGCGACATCCGCGAGTCCTTCCTGCGCTTCTTCGAGAGCCGCGGCAATCGGCGCGTGGCCAGCGGCCCGCTCGTCCCGGCCAACGACCCGACGCTGATGTTCGCCAACGCGGGAATGGTGCCCTTCAAAGATGTCTTCACGGGCAAAGAGAAGCGCGGCTACGCGACGGCCACGAGCGCGCAGAAGTGCATTCGCATCAGCGGCAAGCACAACGACCTCGAGAACGTCGGGCGCACGGCGCGGCACCACACGTTCTTCGAGATGCTCGGAAACTTCTCCTTCGGCGACTACTTCAAGCGGGAAGCGATCGAACATGCCTGGGCCTTCTTCAAGGACGAGCTGAAGCTGGACCCGGAGCGCATGGTCTTCACGGTGTTCGGCGGCGAGGAGGGCTTTGGGCCCCGGGACGACGAGACGGCCCGGCTTTGGAAGGAGATCACCGGCTGCCCGGACGAGCGCATCATCGCGTGCGGCGCCAAGGACAACTTCTGGCAGATGGGCGACACGGGCCCCTGCGGGCCCTGCACGGAGATCCACTACTGCCTCGGGATGGACGAGGTGGACCCGCGGCGCTTCGGGGAAGAGCCCACAGCCGAAGGCCGAGGCTGGTTCGAGCTCTGGAACCTCGTCTTCATGCAGTTCGACCGGCAGGCCGACGGGTCCATGCCCGCGCTGCCGGCGCCGAGCGTCGATACCGGCGCGGGCCTCGAGCGCATCGCGGTGGTCAAGCAGGGCGTGCTCTCGAACTACGACACGGACCTGCTCCGGCCCCTGGCGGAGCTCGCCGGCGAGATCGCCGGGAGCCCCTACGCCGCGACCACCAGCGAGCGCGACGTGTCCATGCGCGTCATCGCGGACCACGCGCGGCTCAGCGCCTTCGCCATCAGCGAGGGCATCGCGCCGGGCAACGCCAAGCGCCCCTACGTGCTGCGCCGGGTCATGCGCCGGGCCATTCGCCACGGCTACAAGCTCGGCATCGGCGAGCCCTTCCTGCACCGGGTGACGCTCAAGGTCGGCGAGCTCATGGGGGACGCCTACCCGCAGTTACGCGAGCAGGCCGCGCTCGTCGAGGACGTGACGCGCCGGGAAGAGGAGCAGTTCCGGCGCACGCTCGAGGGCGGGCTCAAGCTCATCGACGCGAACGCCAGCTGGGAGATGCGCGGCGACACGCGCGTGTTGCCCGGCGCCGTCGCCTTCGACCTCTACTCCACCTTCGGCTTCCCGAAGGACCTCCAGGAGGTCATCGGCGAGGAGAAGGGCTTCGTCGTCGACGACGAAGGCTTCGCGCGCGAGATGGCGAAGGCCAAGGAGCTCAGCCAGAGCAGCAAGCTCAACGACGCCAAGGCGAGCGAGAAGATCTGGTTCGACGTCCGGGAGACGGCCGGGGCCACGACCTTCCTCGGCTACGAGCAGGAGCGCGCCACGAGCGAGGTGCTCGCGCTGGTCAAGGACGGCGAGCGCGTCGATGCCGTGAGCGCGGGCGAGCAGGTCGCCGTGGTCACGCGGCAGACGCCCTTCTACGGCGAAAAGGGCGGCCAGGCCGGCGACGCCGGGCGCCTCTTTCACCAGCAGGCGGAGCTCCGCGTCGCCGACACGCTGCTGCCCGTGGACGGGCTCACGGTGCACGTGGGCGAGGTCGTGCGCGGTACGCTCAAGGTGCGGCAGCAGGTCGAACTCGAGGTCGACCACGAGCGTCGCCAGGCGACGCGCCGAAACCACAGCGCCACGCACGTGCTCCACTGGGCGCTCCGGCAGGTACTCGGAAGCGGGGTCGCGCAAAAGGGCAGCCTCGTGAGCGCGGACCGGCTCCGCTTCGACTACGCGACGGGGCGCGCGCCCACGGACGAAGAACTCCAGCGCATCGAGGACCTGGTCAACGAGTCCATCCTCGAGAACACGCCGGTGACCACGGAGGTGATGGCCATGGACGCGGCGAAGGAGCGCGGCGCCATCGGCATCTTCGAGGAGAAGTACGGCGACGTCGTGCGCGTGCTTCAGATCGGCCCGAGCCTCGAGCTCTGCGGCGGCACGCACGCCTTCCGCACCGGCGACATCGGCCTCTTCACCGTGCTCTCGGACGGGAACCTCGCGGCGGGTGTGCGACGCATCGAGGCGG
This sequence comes from Myxococcota bacterium, assembly GCA_039814655.1. GTDB lineage: Bacteria > Myxococcota_A > Polyangia > Polyangiales > Houyiibacteriaceae > CALCTH01. Next base: position 9,154 of record JBCCAW010000143.1, read on the forward strand.
CGACGGGGCTGAACGCCCTGGCCCACCTCCGGGAGCAGCGCGGCCTGCTCCGCGACGCAGCCACGCAGCTCAAGGCCCGGCCGGACGAGGCCCCGGCTCGCGTCCGCAAGCTCCTCGAAGGCCAGCGGGCGCTGCAGAAGGAGATCGAGCGGCTCCAGAAGGAGCTGGTGAGCGGGGCCGGCGGCACGGACCTGGCGGCGGACGCGCGGGAGATCGACGGCGTGCGCGTGCTCGGAGCCACGGTGCCGAGCGTGGACGGAAAGGCCCTCCGGGAGATGGCCGACCAGCTCCGGGACAAGCTCGCGCCGGCCATCGTGCTCCTGGGCGCCGCGAGCCAGGACGGGAAGAAGGCGCAGCTCGTGTGCAGCGTCTCCAAAGAGGTCACGAAGCGCTTCCGGGCCGGCGACATCGTGAAGGTCGCCGCGGAGATCGTGGACGGCCGCGGCGGTGGGCGGCCGGACTTCGCCCAGGCCGGTGGCTCGGACCCGAGCAAGCTCGGGGACGCCGTACAGCGCGTCTACGCGCTCGTCGAGGACACGTGAAGGCGGAGCTCCGAGCCCGGGTCCTCGACGCCTACCTGACGCCGGGCCCCCTGCGCCGCGGGCTGCGCCAGCTGAAGCGGCGCCCTCCCCTCGGCCGGCCCACGCTGGAGGTCTATCACCAGGTCGACGACCCGCACTCGACGCTCCTCGTGCAGGGCCTCGAGCGGCTCTTCGAGCGCCACGAGGAGCTCGGACTGCGCTTTTCGGTGGTGCCGGCGCCGGCGGCCGACGCGGATCCGGAGCCGGCGCTGCGAAGGTCCTGGGCCCGGGTGGATGCGGCCTGGCTCGCTGCCACGAGCGACCTCGCGTTTCCTGCGGAGGCTGCGGCGCCGAGCGACGACCGCGTACGCCGCGCGAACGCCGTGCTTCTCCGGCCGCGACCGGCGAGGGAGCAGCTGCGCGTGGCGGCGCGCGTCGGCGACGCCTTGTGGCGCGGCGACGCCTCGGCGCTGGCGGCGCTGACGCGCGAGCTCGGGACCGCGCCGGGACTCGACGTGTCCCCGGAGCTCGAGGCCCACTACCGGTCGCTCCGGAAGCGCGGCCACTACCAGGGCGGCATGGTGCGCTTCGGAGGCGAGTGGTTCTGGGGGGTGGACCGGCTGCCCTTTTTGCTTCGTGCGCTCCGGGACGCGGGCGTGGGCGATGCCGCGCCTCTCGTCGCCTGGGAACCGCCCGCGCGCGCGCCCGCGGCAGACCCGCTCGAGGTCTTCTTCTCCTTCCGGTCGCCGTACTCGTACCTGGCCATCGCCCGGCTCTGGGAGCGCTGGCGCCAAGCACCCTTCCCGCTGCGTCTGCGCCCGGTCCTGCCCATGGTGATGCGCGGGCTCCCCGTGCCCCGCATCAAGCGCCTGTACATCGTGCGCGACGCCCGGCGCCTCGCGGACGCGCAAGGCGCGCCCTTCGGCCGGCTCTGCGACCCCGTCGGGCCGGGAGTGGAGCGCTGCCTCGCGGTCCTCTGCGCGCTCCCGGACGTGGAGGCGCAGCTTCGCTTCGCCGCCGTGGCCATGCGAGGGATTTGGTCCGAGGCCCGGGACGTGGCGACGGACCGGGGCCTGCGCGCTGTGTCCGAGGACGCGGGCATCGACGAAGCGCTCGTACACGAGGCGCTCGCGAAGGACGACTGGCGCGAAGTGGCCGAGACGAACCGCCAGGCCCTCCGCGACGAGCTGGGCTTTTGGGGCGTCCCGAGCTTCCGCCTCGGTCCCCACCGGGCCTGGGGCCAGGACCGGCTGGACGCGCTCCTCGCGAACGTCGCCGGGCGCTAGCCATCCTCGGCAGGAGTAGCCGCGGAGCGATTCGCTCGCCGATGCCGCTGCCCCCTGCGCGGGCCCGCGAAAACCGGACGCCGCCGGCCGCCTTCTGGCCAAGGCGCGGTCGATGGGTGAAGATCGGAGCGATGAGCGCGCCGGACCTGTCCGCCCTCGACGACGCGCTGGACGCGCTCGGAGACTTCGCGTCCGACGTCGCGCCCCTGATCGAGGCCCGCCCGCGTACGCTCGACGACCTGGACGCGGCCCTCGCGACGCTCGCAGCGCCCGCAACCGCCCCCCTGGACCGGGCGGAGACGGAGAGGGCGACGGAGACGGAGACGGAACCGGAGACGGAGACGGAGACGGAGACGGAGACGGAACCGGAGACGGAGACGGAGACGGAACCGGAGACGGAACCGGAGACGGAGACGGAGACGGAGACGGAGA
>JBCCAW010000482.1:0-4768 GCA_039814655.1 Myxococcota bacterium
CGGAAAGCCGGCCGCTCTTTCTCGCCCTCGACTGGTCCGTGAGCGTGTTCGAGTTGCTTCCCTCCGGGGACGCGGTCCGGCTCCGGGCCAACGTCATGGTGCAGGGCGGGCTGGCGCAGGACGCCGCGGGCCCCTTCGAGCGCGTGCTCTCCGGCGATCCGGTGCCCCTGGAGGTGCTCCCTGGTGTTGCCCAGGTGCTTCGGACGCAGGCGCCGGCGGTCTTTGACGACATCCCCGCGGCCGCGGAGGAGACCATGCGCCGGCTCGGCGACGACGCCTTGGCGGCCACGCAGCGCGACGCCCTGGCCGAGGCCGAGGTGCTGACGGGTCTGGCGGTCCCCGTACGCGTGGACGGCGCCGTTCGCCAGGTGCTGACGGTGGTCGGGCCGCGCGTGTCCGAGCGCGACGCCGTCCTCGTGGAGCTGCTCGCCGCCATGATCGGTGCGAGCGAGCAGGTGGCGTCTTTCGCCCAGACCCTCGCCGAGCAGGAGCGGCGCCTAGCGCTCTCGCAGATGGCAGCTCAGCTGGCCCACGAGGTACGGAACCCGCTCGCGGTGCTGTTTCAGGCCGCGCGTCAGCTTCGTCGAAGGGTCGCGCCGCGCGTCGATGGGCCGGACTTGCTCGGCATGATCGACGAGGAAACCCACCGGCTGCGCATGTTGGTGGACGACCTCGTGCGCTACGCCGCTCCGGGCCGGGTGAGGGCCATGGAGGTGAGCCTCGCCGAGCTCACCCGGCTGGACCGCCAAGAGCCTCGAGAGTGCCTCGCCGAGCGTGTTCGAAGAGGTCGAGCTGCGCGTCGAGGTGCCGGAGACGCTGGCCGTGGAGGCGGACCCGGGAATGCTCCGTCACGTGCTGGTCAATCTCCTCTTCCACGGCGCCGTGCACGCCGGGCCCGGGCATCGGGTGGTGGTGGTCAGCGCGGCGCCGGACGAGGCCGACGCCGCCGCGGTGCGCATCCGCGTCCGCAGCTCCGGCGCAGCGCTGGGGGCCGAGGCGAAGCGCCGTGCCTTCGAGCCCTTCTTTGCGACCCGCGCCGGCGGCTCCGGTCTCGGTCTCGCGGTGGTTCGCCGCCTCGTGGAAGAGCAGCACGGCCGCGTTGCCATCGACCATGACGTCGCGGAGGGGTTGAGCGTGAGCGTCTGGCTGCTCTGCGCCGGCGGCCCGGCGGAAGCCGCGTCCCCGGGCCCCGCGCGTCCGAGTCGCGTCTCGTGAACGCCCGCCCGCAGCTCGTCCTGGGTCGCTCGCGGGACTGCGACCTCGTGCTCGCGGACCCGACCGTGAGCGGTCGCCACGCGCGGCTCTCCTGGCGCCAGGGGCGGATCCTCGTGGAGGACCTTGGGAGCGCCAACGGCACCTTCGTGGGGGACGAGCAGGTGCAGCAGCGCCTCGTGCGCCCCGGGGATGCGCTCCGCTTCGGAGGCGAGGAGCTCGCGTGGAGCGACCCGCGACTGCGCGGCTTCCTGCGTGCCGGGGCCGGGGACACGGTGCAGGGCGTCACGCTGCCTGGCGCCCGCCGCTTCATCTGCGGAGCGTGCGCTACGCGCGGCGTGATGCCCTCGGGCTTCGTGTCCGGGGTGCTCAAATGCGGCGCCTGCGGCGAGCGTTTGGTGGTGGCGGACGGTCGCCGGCCCACCGTGCGCCGTTCCGTGAAGCTCTTCGCGGCCTTCGGCTTGATGCTGGCCGCGGGGCTGCTCGTGGCGCGGAGCGGGGAGGCGCGCGACGCCTTGGCGCGGGCTGCGGAGACGCTCGGTGAGGTGCCCGGGCGCCTCGAGGCTCAACGGACCGCGGCGAGCCCGCAGGAGGCGTCCATTCGTATGCACACGCTGGCCGCCGTGCAGGCGGCCCTCGACGTCACGGCGCCGCTGACGCGCAACACGGCCGCGCGCATCGCCGCCGATGACGAGGGGGCCTACCGCATCGAACAGGTCGCCCGGCTCTGGAGCCACGCGCGCTCGGAGTGGCGCTACGTGAACGACCCGCTCGGAAACGAGTACTTCGCCAAGGCCAGCGAGACCATCGCCAACGAGTACGTGGGCGACTGCGACGACTTCGCCATTCTCCTGGTCGCGATGATCCAGGCCATCGGCGGGGAAGCGCGGCTCGTCATGATGGACGGTCCGGGCGGAGGGCATGCCTACGCGGAGGCGTGCGTGCCCGAAGACGCGGACGCGGCGCGGGACCGACTCCGCACGCACTACCGGAACAACCGGGACCTCAAGCTGGGTCGTCAATCGGTGAGCGCGGTCCACTACCGCCCGTCGGCGACGTGCCCGGTTTGGCTGAACCTCGACTGGAACGCGGGCGTCCCCGGAGGCCCCTACGAGAACGAGGCCTGGGCCGTGGCGATCTATCCAGACGGGCGGACCGAGACGCTGGCGCCGGCGGGGGAGGCGGAGAGCGAGCGCTGAGCGAGCGTCGTTTCCGTTTCCGTTTCCGTTTCCGTTTCCGTGTCCGTTTCCGTGTCCGTTTCCGTTTCCGTTTCCGTTTCCGTTTCCGTTTCCGTGTCCGTCTCCGTGTCCGCTCCCCCCGCTACCCGGCCCACTCCTCCGCCTCGTCGCGCTCCGCGTCGAGCACCTCGCGGGCGAGGCCGTAGGGGAAGCCCGCCCGGCCGAGAACGCCGAGCTCGCGCTTTTGCTCCTTCTGCCGCGCCTCCCAGTCGTCCGGGAGCGGGGTTCGGCGAAAGGGGCCGAGGCGCCGCCGTCGGGCGAGGCGCGCGGCGGCGGAGCGGTCGTCGACGCCGGCCTCGGCCAGCCCGTCTTCGACGACCCCGCCGCGGACCCCCTTCTCCGCGAGGCGGGCGCGGATCTTCCGCGCCGAGTCCCCGCGGGAGCGCATGGTGCGCGCCTTCGAGGCCGCGTAGCGCGCGTCGTCGACGTACCCGTAGCGCTCGAAGCGGCCGATGATCGCCTCGATCCACTCGTCCGTCGTCTCCTTCGGCGGGGCCGACTCGCCTTGCGCGCGGCGCTCCCGGGCGACCTTCTGCGTCAGGTAGCGTTCGAGCTGAGCGCGGCTCGGTGCGTGGCGCTCGACGTAGTAGAGCGCCGCCCGCTCCAGCCGACCCCGCTCCAGCGGGCGCGGGGTGCGGCGGCGCGGGCGCCGGCCGGAACTCTCGTCGGACCGCATCTCGCCATGCTTCGCGGCGCCCCCGCCCACGTCAATGCACGGGAGCCCCCGCCGGGGGGCGACCGGGCTTCGGGCCCCGTGCTCACACGGGAATCGGCGCTGGTCGGGCGCTGGTCGGGTTCTTGCCCGGGGCGATGCCCGCGAGGCATGGTGGACAGCCGCGATGAGCGACCCGGACCAGCGCACGCCCGAGCGAGGGGACGACTTCTTCGCGTCCGGCGAGCACCTCAGCGTGAGCATTCCGCCCGTGGAGCAGGTGCTGCTGCCGCCGGAGGAGGTTCGCCGCGTGCGCCGGCGCCGGATGCTCGCGGTGGTCGTCGCGCTCGCAGCCCTCGGCCTGATCGCCTGGGGCGTCGCGCTGTGGGTTCTTGCGGCGAGCGTCAAAGCCGCGGCCCTCGCCGCCGGCGACAGCGGTCGCGTGGCGGATTTCGAGCAGGTCTTCCAGGTCCTGAAGCCCGGCGAGGCGCCGGGGCTCCGAGCCCGGCTGATGGCGCAGCGCGCCCACGCGGGGATCGGGCCGCTCTCCGAGGCGCAGACCGCCCTCGCGGCGCTCCCGGAGTCCGACGACGAGGACCTGCTCATCGGACGCTACCAGGCCGAGGCCTACGCGGCGCTCGCGCAAGGCGACGCGCTCGGTGCCTACGAGGCGGCCGCGCGCCTCTTCAGCGTGGGCACCTACGGCGCCGAGACGGCGCACGTGAAATCGCTCGCGGCCCTGGCCCATGGGGACCAGGAGGTAGCCCGGCAGGAAGCGCGGGACGCCGTGGCCGCGCGTCCCGACGCGCCGCGCTACCGCGCGCAGCTCGCCACGTCCCTCGCCATCGGAGGCGCCATCGACGAGGCCTTGGAGGCGCTGGCCCCAGCGCGAAAGGCCCATCCGGCGCTTCGTCTCGCCGAAGCGCGCGCCCTGGCCCTCGGACGACGCGAAGGTGCAGCCTCCCTGGCGCGCTCGATCCGTGAGGACGCGGAGGCCACGCCGCGGGAGCGGGCCTGGGCCGCGCTCGTGGAGGCCGAGGGGGACGCCTTCGCCGGGGATCGCACAGCCGCGCGCGAGGCCGTGCAGGCCGCGCTCGAGCAGGCGCCGCCGGGGGAGGCGCATTTCCTCTGGCACGCCGCGGAGGTCCTGCTCTACGCGGAAGATCCGGACGCGGCCGCGGCAACGGCGGAAGGCCTCCCCGTCGAGGGGCCGGTGACCGACCCGGCGCTCCGCGGGCGGGTCCTCGCCGCCTTGGCCCTCGAGCGCGGCGACGCCGCGGGCGCGCTCACCATCCTCTCCACGGTGCCGGCCGAGGCCCCCTCGTGGCTGCTCGTAGCCCAGGCCCGCCAGGCCCTGGGCCAACCCAACGAGGCCCGGAGCTTCTTCGACCAGGCCGCCGAGGCTTCGGCCTTTCGGGCCGAGGCCCTCGCGCTGAAGGCGCGCCTCGAGCTCTCCGAAGGCAACGTCGCGGCGGCGGTGGAAGCGGCCCGGAGCGCCCTCGAGGCTGCGCCGCATCACCCGGCCTGGGTCCCCGTCGCCGTCGACGCGCAGCTCGCGGCCAACGCGCCGGCGGAGGCGCTCGCGCTCGCCGAGTCCATTGCATCTGCCGTGGGCTTCAAGTCCGAGGCGGCATTCCGGACAGCTTTCAAGAACCATTTTGGCGTC
>JBCCAW010000262.1:0-8041 GCA_039814655.1 Myxococcota bacterium
GGAGGGGTCGAGCGCGAGCGAGACCGACATTGCTCGAGGAGCAGACGAGGAACAGTCCGGCAACCTTGAAGATGCGGCCAAGGCTCCGCGAGCGTCTCCCTTCTCGTAGCGCCCCACGACCGTGGTGGCCCATCGTCATGGCCACCGCCACGGTATGCTCGAAATGGAGCCGCGGCGAACGGTGCGGGAGGGGCGGAGGGATTTCCGCGAAACGAACGTTTGGGCGCACGGCGGCGGCGGTGCGCTTCGGCGCCGGTAGGAGGCGTATGAAGAGCGGAGTCGCGAAGTACACCTTGGTCGACGAGGCGCCGCCGGCAGCGGTCGCGGCCGAGCTCTACGGCGTGCTGGGCTGGACCGCCTACGACGCGCCGCGCCTGGCCCGGGCGCTGGCCGGAAGCACCTTCGTGACCGCCGCCTTCGACGCGCAGGAGACGCTCGTCGGCCTCGCGCGCGTGATCAGCGACGACGCGAGCGTGTGGTTTCTGCAGGATCTTCTCGTCCATCCCCAGCATCGCCGGAAGGGGCTCGCGCGGCGCCTCGTGGCGCGATGCCGCGAGCGCTTCGCCCATGTCGGCCGGGCAGTGCTGCTCACGGATGCGGAGGGGCCCCGGAGCTTCTACGCGCAGCTGGGGTTCGAAGAGGTGGGCCCCCGCGGGCTCGTCGCGCTCGTCGACCTCAGCCCGCCAGCGTCGAAAGACGCGACGCGCGAGACGTGAGGGGGCTCGGAGCCGGCTCCGCTGGCGCGTCCCGCGTCGGATAGTCTTGGCGGGATGCACCTCGAGACCGAGCGCTTACGACTGCGGCCCTACGAGCTCGCGGACGCTGGGCCGACGCATTATTGGCAGCGGGACCCGGAGGTGATGCGCCACCTCGGCGGCGTGAAGAACGACGAGCTCGCGAGCTACGAGGGGTTCCTGCGCGAGGTCGTCGCCAAGTACGCCGCACATGCCGCGGCCGGCTTCCCCTGGAACGCCTTCGTCGTGTTCGAGAAGGCGTCGTGGCGTCCCGTGGGCACGGGCATCCTCAAGCCGCTCCCGGCTCCGGGGGAGGGCGACCTCGACGAGATCGAAGTCGGCTGGCACCTTGCGCGGCAGGTGTGGGGCCGGGGCTACGCCACGGAGATGGGGCGCGCGCTGCTGGACCATGCATTCGCCAAGACGGACCGGGAGCTCATCAACGCGGTCGTCGCCCCCGAGAACGCCGCAAGCGCCGCGGTGTGCGCCCGTCTCGGGTTCACGCGGGCCGAGCCCCTTCCGTGCCGCTATGGGGACGTGCTCCGCTTCGTGATGACCCGCGAGGCCTGGGCGCGACGGGAAAGCGCGCGCCAGGCCCCGCCGCGGTAGAAAACCGCGCGCCGGAGCGCACGCCCATGCATTCCGTGCCGCGGTGGCCGGACGCGGCGGGCGAGGGAGCGCCCCAAGGGCCCCAAACGCCGTTCAAGCGCTCGTGGAGCACCCCAATCCCGTTCAAACGTCGTTTCGACGCGGCCTTCGAGCGCAACTCGCACCCGAACGCCGTTTCGGCGAGGCGCGGGGTTGCCACGCCTCCCAAAGCGCCGTTTGGCCGGGCGTGGGCCATGGGAGGCCCACTGGAACGGCGAGGGAAGGCAAGTTGCGACGCGGGAGCGAGCCTCGAAGGGCGGCGGTGGCTGCCGTGCGCCGGCGCGAGCATGGGCCGGTCGAACGCGAGCGACCGTGTCACGGGGCCGCGATACTCGTGAGGTGGTGGATCCGGCCCGAGCCATGAGCACCGCGCGAGACCCCTCGCAGCAACTGATGTCGAGACGATGCGTGGCGGGCAGCGAGCTCGGGAGGGCGAAACCGGGGCGCAGTGGTCCCCGCGCACTATTTCGGTCCCTGCAGTCTCAGGGCCAGTAGCCTTCGTTGGCCAGGACGCGACCGATCGCGCCCGACTCGACCCATCCGCTCGGCTCCTCCCAGCTTCCGTCGAGCAGCCTGAGCGAGGACGCGCCGACGGGGACGTCGACCTCCAGGCCGTCCAATAGGTCAGGCCAGCCGAAGCCCTCGGGGAGAGGGGGGGGCGGCTCGGCTCCAGCCTCGGAACCAACGAAGAGGCGCGCGAGTCCGTTCGGCACCGAGAAGAAGATCCGGCGCCGGAGCGCCGCGTCGGGAGGGGCCAGACTGGCCAGCAGCGCGGACCACGTTGCATGGCGCGTCTCATCCTCCAGCCCCGGCGTCTCCGGCAGCTCGTCGGAGCTCAGGCCCAGCAACCCCAAGCCGTCGACGGCGCCACCCAAGCGGCGTGCCAGCGCGATGCGCCGAGACCCGCTGAAGACTTCGAGGACGCCCCAAAGCGGCGCCTCGACGGCTGCGACGACGAAGGTCTCCCAGTCACGCTCACAGGGTCCCGGAACAGAGCGGAGGCCTTCGCGGACGGCGCTCGTTCCCCACGCGAGCTGAACGTCGGCTCGGCACGTCCTGCCGGCCAAGCCCGCTAGCGTTGGATCGACCCGGAGCGACGCTGCGCCCGCGAGATCGACGGTCTCCTCCGCCGTGTCGTCTTCGATCGACACGCGCCAGCGATTGTCGCCGAGGTCGACTCCCACATCCCCAAGACGCTCGAACCAACTGCCGACCACCTGCGTGATGCGCCGCTCCCGCCGGGCCGTCGTGGCGCTGATGCGGGCGTTGCCATCGAGGTCGGCCATGACCTCGAAGCGGAGCTCGCCGTCCGCGTCGGTCGTACCCCGAAGCTCCTCGCTTTCGACTCGAAGGGCAACGGGTCGTCCCGCGAGCGGGCGGTTCAGCCGGTCACGCAGGCGGAGAGTCACGACGCCCGGAGTGGGCGCGCCGGCGTCGGTCCGGGCTGAATCCGGGATTCCCGCATCAGCGGGCTCTGTTGGCTGGCTCGCTCCGCAGGCGAGCGCCCCGACGGCGAGCGCAAAGGAGAGCACGAAGCGATGAAGAAAGACCATGCCCGAGAGTACGACGTCCTGCTTCTCACGATAGGGCAGGCGCGCTAGCGACGTGAGGCCCGGAATGACCTGCGCCGCGCGCCCTGTAGGTACTCGACCAGCGCGGAGACCAGCCACACGGACGCTCCGCGCGCCGGACCACCGTTCCACTCGTGCGGGCTTTCATCGCAAAAGCTCGTCCTCTTAGTAGGACCTCCAAAGCTGCACGTGCACGGGGGTGAGTTCCCCTTCCGCCGGGTAGGCCGCGAGCTTCATCGTCGCGATGATCTCGGTCGGTACGTTCACGGCGTGAGGCTGCAGCGGTGCCAACGAGCCCCGGCCCGCGCAGAATTGCAGCAGCCCACTCAGCTGTACCGGCGCGGGTCCGCAGTTGGACCATCCCGCGAACCTCTGCGGGCAGTCCGTCGCACGTCGCGCCTGCCTACCCACGGGCGGCGGCTCGGGGTGCCTGGGCTTGAACTCGGGCACCCTTCTCCTCGGGTGTCGGTGACCCTTCGCCGCACCCCTCAGCGCACCGTACCCAGAACCACGGCCGGGAAGCCGGCGCCGAGCGCGACGTCCATGGCGCGGACCACCTGGCCGAGGTGCACGCCGTCGTCGGCTTTCACTTCGAGGCGCGGCGGGACCGTACGCGCGAGCTCCCGGAGCCGAAGGGCGAGCGCGCCTTCGTCGTAGCCGGCCTCGGCCTTCGGGAGCTCGAGGTGAAGGCCCTCCTCCGAGGCGAGCACGTAGCCGCTCGTTCGCACATGAAGCGCGAGGCGCGGCGGTGCCTCGGGCGCGGGCGCGGCGCCGCTCTCCGGCTTCTGCCACGCCTCGATGCGCGCCGCGGGGTTCCACACCGCCACGGCCAGCAAGAACATGATCACGCAAAAAAGCAGGTCGATGAAGGGCACGAGCGGCACCTCCTGATCGACCTGCTTCCGTCCCCCCACCGCCCCCATCGTTAGACCCGCCATCGCTTCACCTCCCGTGCTTGGACCGCGGCGCCGAAGCGAAGTTCCGTGGACTGGGCGACCCAGCTCCGCGTACCCCAGAAGGCGGGGGAGCCAACTCGCGGAAGGCAAGGCGCACCGCTAGAGCTTTGCGCCATGGTCGTCGTCCGATGTGCTCGAGTGGCCGCGTCCCAGTCGGTGTTAGGTTATGAGCGTGAGCGACTCAGCTTCGTCCCGGAAGGCATCCGCGCTGCGTTTCGCCGACGCCGCGGAGCTGCGCGAGGAAGGCGAGCTCGTTCGGGGGAGGCTGGTCGAAGTGACCCGCAACACCTGGCGCCACGGTGAAGTCGTAGCGCAGGTGGTCTTCTTGCTCCGCCTGTGGTCGCGCGACCGTCCGGGATGGAGCATCGCGACGGGCGACCCGGGCGCGAAGCTCAGCGCCGATCCCGACACGCTTCGGGGTCCCGACGTCGGCGTCGTTCGTGCCGAGCGGCGGCCTCGTGGACGTGGCGTCGCCGGTTGGCTCGACGGCGCACCCGATGTGGCCATCGAGGTCGTCGGCGACACGCAGAGCGTGTCCGATGTCGCGTCCAAGGCACTCGAGTACCTCGCGGCCGGCGCGAAGCTCGTGTGGATCCTCGACCCCCAGCCGAAGCGCGTCGTCGTCTATTCGCCGCCGGGTTTGACCACGGTGCTCGGCGCCGACGACCCACTCTCGGGGGGCGCCGTCCTCGAGGGCTTCGCCTGCACTGTCCGCGAGCTCTTTGACGTCGGTTGAGCTCGGGGCGGCTCCCCTCGGCGCGAAACGCCTGCGAGCGCGCGTCGTCTTCGAACGCATGACCCGCACCGTCGACAGCCTCGGCGAGGCCATCAACCCGCGGCGTTGCCCCTACGAGGGCGACTGGTCGCATCGGACGATTCGCGCGGAAGACGAGACCATCGAAGACGGCGCCTGGACCTACCACCCAGTGCTCGAGGAGGGAGCGGCGCTCCGCCCCGCGTCGGCACCGCAGGCGAGCGCGAGGGGCAGGGTCGCGTAGCGGCAGGCCTTCACTGGAACTCCGGGACCTGAAGCTCATCGTTCCCGGCCGGGGCCCTGCGGCCGCGCCGCGGCGGCACGATGCGCGTTCGAAGCCGAGGTGCCACGTCCGGCGCGCCAGGAGCCTCGACGAAGAAGAGATCGCGGGTGCCGCGGCGGCTCGCGGGCTCGTCGAAGACGGTCAGGTGAAGGCTGCCAGCGGGGGGCGTGATGCCGGCCGCTCCGAGAATGCCGCGGGCGTCAACCGCCCGAAGCGGCGCCCGGTATCCGACGCGGGCGCTCCAGCGTCGGGCTCCCTCGCCGCGGAGGTTCTCGAGGAGGCCGTTCATCGGCTGGGCGGCCACGACGCTGAGGCGGAAGGGGCGCGCTCGCGTACGACGGTGAGGCTCGGCGTAGGGAAAGAAGGGCCGCTCCGTGTCGAACGAGAGGCGGAGCGCCGGGCTCAGGGCGCGCCGGCGCTGGGCCTTATCGTAGCGAAAGGCCGTGAGGTACCAGCCGCGCTCGACGTAGGGGCCGAGGTAACGCGCAAGCGCCGCGCCGGATGGATAGCCGTGCGTGGCGAGCCAGCGATCGAGCGCCGCGGCGTCCGAGGCCCGCAGCACCGTGGCCGTCTGCCCGGCGACGTGGTGCCGGGCCACGACCTCGACGGGCGCCGCGAGGCTCGACATCGACGACGCCCGCATCGACGGTGCCGACGAACGGCTCCGGCTCCGGCGCTCAGGACGTCGGTAGAGGCGGTAGAGCCCGTCGAAGGGTCGGCCGCGCACCTCGGCCACCTCGGGTTCGCTCGGCGTCGGGACCACGAAGCCGAAGTTCTCGGCGCTGCCCTCGAAGCCGATGTGGCGGACCAGATGCTCCCGCCGGTTCGCCGCGTCCCACACGATGAGCACCTCTTCTCCCTGCACGCGTACGTCGCGTGCGGCCGGCGAGAAGATCGCGCACGCCCCGACCGTGGCCGGGACGAGTAAAACCGAAGCGAGGGCGACCCCTAGCGCGCGAGAGACCATGGCCACGTAGCCTACGCTCATCGTCCTGCGTCGCCTTCCTCGCTCGGGTGAATGCCGCGGCGTCCGCTGGGCCGCCGCGGCCCGGATCAGAGGCTACGGCCGAGGAAGTCGCCCACGAAGTCCCCATAGTTCGCGGCTTCCCAGTCGATGTTGAGCTGCAGATGCCCCTCGTCGAGGGTCATGGTCCGCTCGGGGCCGTAGTGGCACGTGTACTGCTGGATGCGCTGCTGCACCGCGCCCTTGCCCGTGTCGCTGTCGCAGGCGCTCCGCACGCCGTCGATGCCCGTGGCGCAGTAGCCGGAGAAGCTCTTGTTGAGCTGGCCGTCGAGGCGCAGGTCGATCTGCGCGGCGAAGCTCTGCCAGTCGATGCGCGCTTCGATGTTCGTGCCGCAGCGCTCGTTGGCGATGGCGACCTGCTCTTGGAAGTCCTCGTTCTGGCCCTGGGCGAACTCGCGCTGGCGCAGCGTGAGGCCTTCGAGGCTCGGGTCCGTCGCGAGGGCCACGGACTCCTGCGTGTTCGACGCGGTGCTGCTGGTGCTGCTGCTGGTGCTGCTGCTCGTGCGGACCGTCGCGCTGCTCCCTGAGGTGGAAGTGGAGAACATGCCGCAGCCAGTGGCGAACGTGGCCGCGCCGACGAGCGCGGCGCAGAGGGTGGAGCTCGAGTTCATGATGTGCCTTTCAGTAGCGGCCACACCCCTCGGGGCAGCCGCGGAAAGGTACAGCTCGCGCCCCTCGAAAATTCCTCTCGGCGCCGAGGCCGCGGGGTTCGTGGAGCTCGTCAGCAGGACCCGGTCACGAATCCCTGCGAGCGGTGAAGCGTGCGGAGTCGCGTCACATCGAAACGACCTACGCCGTGATCGCGTTGCCTCGGAAGATCCGCGCCAGGTAGCGGCTCTCCTTCGGGCTCGGCGCGGGGACGGCGCACTGGAGCACGGCCGCGACCATGCGCTTGCGCTCTTCGGCCAGCTCCGCCTCGCTCCCGGGCTCTTCGGCGCGGGCGCGGCGGGTGAGCTGCACCTGGTTGATGGCCGGCATGGTCGGCAGGCGTTCGCCTTCGACGCCCAGCGTCACCGTGAAGGCGTGCAGCGTGTTCTTCGTGAAGAGCGCCAGGCCGAACTCCTCGCGCGTCGAAGCGCGGGAGGTCGAGGGCGTCAGCAGCACGATCTGGCAGCGCGGGATCAGCGCCGCCACCTTCGCGATGCGGAAGTGGTGCGTGATCTGGTCCCGCATCAGCGCCGCGAAGTCGTCGCGGGAGAGCACGCGGTCCCAGCGCCCGTCGTCCGCCGCGAGCGCGTTCATGGGCAGGCGCTCGAAGGGCGTCGAGACCACCACGTCGACCTGGCCGAGGGCCAGATTCGCGTCCTTGAGGCCCTGCTCCACGTCGTCGCCGCAGGCGTGCAGGCTCAGGATCACGTTCGGGTCGAGGCTCAGCCGCGTGCGCAGCGTGTCGAGCGTGTCCTGCGAGCGCGCGACCACCGCCAGCGCCTTCACGCCCTGGGCGATGAAGCCCTTGGCGATGTCCGCGAGCTCCTCGCGCATCGCGTCGCCCAGCAGCACCACGTAGCGCCCCGCCAGCCTCGAGAGATCCTCCTGCCCCGGCGAGAGCATCAGCTCGCCCTCGGTCACCGACCGTTCGAACTTCAGGCCGCCCGAGGGGTGGAAGGTCTCGCCGCTCACGATTTCGTCCGCCAGGTGGAAGACCGTCGCGATGCCCACCTGCTCGTCCGTCGGCATCTTGTGCAGATGCAGCCGGTCGAGAATGCCGGCTTCGATCTTCTCCGCCGCCGCCTTCACGTCCTTCGTGTCGAAGAAGGGGCTCGGCGGCTCCACGAACTTCTCGAGGAAGCGCCCCTTCGCCGCCGCGTCGATCACGCCCGAACCCACCAGCCGGTCCGCCAGCTTCGGCGCGTTGTCGCCGCTCACCAAAAAGCGCGACGACACGGCCTGGGCCCGGCCCTCGCGCACCTTGTCGAGGAGCCGGCGAATGGGCTTCGGCGCGTCCGGCCACTCGCCCAGGTCCTCGAGCTCGTTGAGCGCCAGGCGCTCCAGGTAGCCCGCCACGTCCGCGCCCGCGGCGTGCGCATTGAGCAGCGCCTCGTGCACCACGTTCAGGCGCTTGTTTTCGAGA
>JBCCAW010000067.1:0-16012 GCA_039814655.1 Myxococcota bacterium
CCTGCGGCGCGGCGAACTGCGGCGCGGCGAACTGCGGCGCGGCGAACTGCGGCGCGGCGAACTGCGGCGCGGCAGGTGGGAGCGCGGGCATGGCGGGCATCGCTGGGAAGGCCGGCGCCACCGCGGCCGCGGGCAGCGGCTGTCCCGCGGCCAGGGCGGGCAGGGTCTGCACCACCTGCTGCTGCACGGCCAGGAAGGTTTGGTGCGCGAGCGCCATCGACTGGCTGAAGGCCACGTGCGCGTGCACCGCCTGGGCCTGTAGAGCGAGGTACGCTCCCGCGAGCTGCGGCGCCTGCGGTGGCGGCGGCACCTGCGGAGCCAACGCCTGGGGGGCGGCCTGCGGGAGAGTGTTCGTTTCGTCCTTCGAGTGGCCCACGGGCACCTCCACAATCTTCTCGACCACCCGCTCCACGGGCCGGTCGACGTAGCGAATCTCGGCTTCCGGGGCAGCCTTCGGCGGGTTCGGCTTCGCCTTCGCCGCCGCGCCGCCCACCGGCGGGTACTTCTTCTGGTAGTTCGCGCCGCTGATCTTGAGCGACAGCTTCGGCTTGGCCTGCGCGCGCGGGTCCTCCGCGGCCTCGAAGCCCTCCCAGAGCGCTCCGAGGCGAAGCGGCACGCCCGCCGCCACGAGGCGCGCGAGGCCGAGGTGCAGCGCCGTCGCGCCGTCCTTGCCCCTTCGGTCGAGGGCGACGGCGACATGCGGGCGGTCGCCGAGGATCTTGCCGACGAGCCCGCTCATCACGTGCCCGGGGCCGACCTCGAGGAACACGCGAATCCCCGCGGCGTACATGGCCTCGACCTCGTCGACGAAGCGCACGGGCTCGGCGATCTGCGCCGCCACGAGCGCGCGCATGGCGCCGGGTTCGCTCGGGTAGAGCGCCGCGTGCGTGTTGCCGTAAACGCTCACCGCGGCGGGATGAAAGTCGACGCCCGCCAGGAAATCGGCGAAGGGCGCCGTCGACGCGCTCACCACCGTCGAGTGGAAGGCCGTTCCCACGGAGAGACGCTTGAAACGGATGCTCGCGTCCTCGAGCTTCGCCTCCGCCGCCGCGATGGCGCCCTCTTCTCCGCTGAGCACGCACTGGTTCGGCGCGTTGTGGTTCGCGAGCACCACGTCGAGCCCCCAGTCGGCGAGCAGCGCGCGAAGGGTCTCGGCGTCCGTCGCCACGGCGGTCATGGCGCCGCTCGTCTGCTCCGCGGCCTCGGCCATGAGCGCGCCGCGGCGCTCGGCCACGCGAAGCGCGTCCTCTTCGTTCAGCACGCCGGCGGCGTGGAGCGCCATGATCTCGCCGAAGCTGTGCCCGGCCGTGGCCCGCGGCGCCACACCGAGACCACGAAGCACGCGGAGGAGCGCGAGGCTCGCCACGCCGAGCGCAGGCTGCGTCCACTCGGTGGCCCGGAGCCGCGCCTCACTCTCGCGTCCGTCGGTGAAGTCCGGCCGCGGGAAGACGACGTCCTCGAGGCGCGCGTCGCCGAAGAGCGAAGGCCCGAGGCGCGCGGCCAGGTCCCAGGCCTCCCGCGCCGCCGGGTAGGCCATGGCGAGGCCCGCGCCCATGTCCACGTATTGGCTGCCCTGCCCGGGGAAGACGAAGGCCACGTCCGCCGTCGCGGCGCCCATACCGAAGGCCACGCCGTCCGGCGTGGTGAACTCCTCGGCGTGTCCGTTCATGGCGCCGATGCGCTCGGCGGCCGCGCGGAGCTTGCGGGCGAGGTCGTCCGCGTCCTTGGCCACCACCGCTACGCGCCGGGCCGGCACCTCGGCGGCGGCGAAGGCCTCCTGCCGCGTGCGTGCCACGAAGCGGAAGAGCGCGTCGTCTCCGCCCTCTACCTCGTCGGCGAGCGCCCGCGCCGCGTCGGCGAGGGCCGCGTTCCCTTCGGAACCGAGCACGACCAGCTCGCTCGCGTGCGTACGGCGCAGGAAACCGGGCTTCGCCGGTCCCGCGTACTCCTCGAGGGCGATGTGAAAGTTGGAGCCGCCGAAGCCAAAGGAGCTCACGCCCGCGCGGCGCGGCAGCGGCTTGCCGCCCCTCATGGGCTGCACCCACGGCCGCGCGCGCGTGGCCAGGTGAAAGGGGCTCTCGTCGATGCGCAGCTTCGGGTTCGGCGCGTCGATCTTGATGGTCGGCGGAAGCACCTTGTGGTGGAGCGCGAAGACGGCCTTCACGAGACCGGCGGCGCCGGCGGCGGCCTTGGCGTGGCCGATCTGGCTCTTCACCGAGCCGAGCGCGCACCACTGCCGATCCTCGCGGCCGCTCTCGTCGAAGACCATGCGCAGGCCCTCGAACTCCGCCGCGTCGCCAGCGATGGTGCCCGTGCCGTGCGCTTCCACCAGCGTGACCGTGTCGGCGCCGTAGCCCGCGCGTTCGTAGGCGCGGCGGATGGCCTTGGCCTGGCCCTTCGAGACCGGCGCGTAGACGGCGGTGCCCTTTCCGTCGCTCGACTGGCCCACGCCCTTGACGACCGCGTAGACCCGGTCGCCGTCGCGCTCCGCGTCGTCGAGGCGCTTCAGCGCCACCATGCCGAGGCCCTCGCCGAGCATGGTGCCGTCGCCTTCGGCGCTGAAGGGCCGGCAGTCGCCGGACTTCGAGAGCGCCGGCGTCTTGCTGAAGCACATGTACATGAAGATGTCGTTCATCGTGTCTGCGCCTCCGCAGATCACGACGTCCGAATCCCCGAGATGCAGCTCGTTCACGCCCATGCTGAGCGCGCTGAAGGTGCTCGCGCAGGCCGCGTCGGTGACGCAGTTGGTCCCACCGAGGTCGAGGCGGTTGGCGATGCGCCCGGCCACGACGTTGCCGAGCACGCCCGGGAAGGTCGACTCCTGCCAGGGCTGAAACTGGTCGCTGATGCGCGCGACAGCACGCTCGACCTCGTCCTCGCTGAAGCCGGCCTCGCGAAGCCCCTGGCGCCAGGCCGGATGCTGGAGCCGGCTCACCATGGTGCCGAGGAGCTCCTGGGCGCTGGTCACGCCGAGGATGCAGCTCATGCGCTCCCGGTCCGTGTAGGCGAACTGGCCCTTGGCCGCGTCGGCCAGCACCTGCTGCGCCACGATGAGCGCCAGCAGCTGGCAGGTATCCGTCGCCGGCATGACGCTCGGCGGCACGCCCCAGCTCAGCGGGTCGAAGTCGACCTCGGGCAGGAACGCGCCGCGCTTCGCGTAGGTCTTGTCCGGCGCCCTGGGGTCCGGGTCGTAGTAGTCCTCGATGAGCCAGTGCTCGGCAGGGACGTCGGTGATGAGATCCCGGCCCTCGAGGATGTTCCGCCAGAAGGCGCTGCCGCTGAGCGCCGGGTCATCCTGGGAACCGGGAAAGAGCGCGGAGATGCCGACGACGGCGATGGGCTGGTCACGCATGTCAGTCGAGGGGCCGGGGTTGGAAGTGGAAGGCGGCGGCGGGGACCGCGGCGCCATAGGCGCGGAGCTGGTGGGCGCGCGTCACGACCGCTGCGCCCTCGAGGAGGTTCTTGGCGATCTGCACGGCCTCGCGCCGGGCCGGGTCCTCGAGGAAGGAGCCCTTGGCCCAGGCGTTGAACGCTCCCATCGCCGGACCGCACCAAATCTGGTAGTCGAGGCGCCGCTCCGGCGTGCCCGCGATGGCCCAGCGGCTCGAGAGGCCGAGGTACCAGCGGAAGCACAGGGCCATCTCGTGTTTCGGGTCCGCGGCGGCCTTCGCGTTCTCGCTCGGGTCGCGCTCGGCCCAGAAGTCCCTCGTGGCCTGACGCACCTCGGCCACGCTCACGCCGAGCACCTGGCGCGCGAGCTTGTCGCGCTCGCTCTCGGGGATGGCGTCGAGGCTCGCGTAGGCCCGGTAGGCTTCGCGGAGGCGCTTGCCCCGCGACGCGAACATCGTGCCGCGCTTGAGCACCTGCACCTCGACGCCCTGCTCGAACATGTCGGCGGCCGGAGCCATCTCGACGTCGGCCATGCTCGCCTCGGCCAGCATGGCTTTGCCGGCGGCGCTCAGGCCTGCCTCGAGGGAGGCTTGGTTCACCGAGCCCGTGAGCACGAAGGCCGCGCCCTGGGCGAAGGCGGCCGCGACGGCGCGGGGCGTGCCGAGGCCGCCAGCCGCGCCGACGCGAATGGGCCGCGTGAAGCCGTGGGCGCGCGTGAGCTCGTCGCGGAGCGCGCAGATGACGGGAAAGACCGCTCCGAGCGCCTGCCGGTCCGTGTGCCCGCCGCTGTCCGACTCGACGATGATGTCTTCGGCAACGGGGACCTCGCGGGCGAGCGTCGCCTCCTCCGCCGTGAGCAGCCCGTCCCGCACGAGGCCGTCGAGGAGCGCGGCGGGCGCGGGCGCGAGGAAGTGGCGCGCGGTCTCGGGCCGGCTGATCTTCGCGAAGACGTGGTTCGCGCGGACCACCCGCCCGTCCGCCGCGCGGCGGAGGCCGCTGGCCGCGTAGCGCACGATGCTCGGCGTGAGCGCCAGGTAGGCCGAGGCGGAGACGCGGCGCACACCGCGGCGCAGGTAAAGGCCCGCGACCGACGCCTCGAGTTCGGGCTCGTTCGGCGAGTGGATGAGGTTCATGCCCCAGGGCAGCGCGTCGCCCAGCTCACGCTCGAGGCGGCCGAGCGCCTCCTCGACGCGCGGCCGCGCCAGACCCGCCGCGCCGAAAAAGCCGAGCATGCCGGCGCGGGCCATGGCCACCACGAGCTCGACGGTCGCGATGCCGTTGGCCATGGCGCCGGCCACGTAGGGAAAGCGCACGCCATGCGCCTCGTTGAAGGCCCGGTCGCCGAGCCACTCCGGGTAGAGCGGCGGGAGCGTCGCAAGCAGGGCGAACCCGTGCTCGCTCGCGGGCCGGAGCGCGCCCCTGAAGGCCACGCCGATGCGGCCACCGGGCTCGCGGACGATATGCGTCGTCTCGCGGAAGGCCTGGGCCGCATGCACGAGGGCCGCCGCGTCGAAGCCGGCGCGGCCCTCGGCCTCGCCTCCCCTCGCTCCTACGCCCGCCGCACCCGCGCTCCACGTCGCCATGCTGGTGTGCACGGGACGCACATAGTCCCGCGGCCCGGACTCTTCTGTCACCGTTCGGCCACCGGGCCGGTTTCATCCGGTCATGGCCGCCGCTTCTGTGAGCACGCCCAGATACGGCCGAACACTTGCGCAGTTTGCGGTAGCCTCCCGCCCCGGTGAAGGGAGGACGAGCATGAGCGTCGGTGTGTGGGTGCTGCTCAGCGTCGTGGGGCTCGTGGTGCTCGTGGTGCTCCACGATGTGACGCAGCGCGTCGATCCCATCCTGCGGAACTTCCCGGTGCTCGGGCATTTCCGGAGGCTGCTCATGGGCGTGGGCCCGGAGCTCCGTCAGTACATCGTCGCCCGGAACGACGAAGAGCGCCCTTTCACCCGCGACCAGCGTCAGTGGGTCTATGCGTCGGCGGCCAAGACCAACAACTACTTCGGCTTCGGCACGGACAACGATCTCGAGCGGAGCCCCGGGCACCTGATTCTCAAGCAGGCCGCCTTCACGCATCCCGAGCCGCACCCCGGCGACGACGGCTACGACCCGCTGCACCCGATTGCCTGTGCGAAGGTGCTGGGGGAGGCCCGCGGCCGCGCGAAGGCGTTCCGGCCGGAGAACGTCTTCTATGTGTCGGCCATGAGCTATGGCTCCCTGAGCGCGCGCGCCGTGCAGGCCATCAACGCCGGCTGCGCCAAGAGCCGCTCGCTGCACAACACGGGCGAGGGCGGCATCAGCCCCCACCACGGCCAGGGCGGCGAGCTCATCTTCCAGTTCGGCACGGGCTACTACGGCTGCCGGGACGCGAGCGGCAACTTCGACCTCGACCGCCTCGCGGCGCTCGTAGCCGCGCACCCGGTGCGCGCCATCGAAGTGAAGCTCAGCCAGGGCGCCAAGCCCGGTCGTGGCGGCGTGCTCCCCGGCGCCAAGGTCACGACGGAGATCAGCGCCATCCGCGGCATCCCGGAGGGCCAGGACTGCATCAGCCCGGCATCGCACTCGGCCTTTCGCAGCGCCGACGAGCTCCTCGACGTGGTCGAGGCCATCGCCGAGCGCACGGGCTTGCCCGTCGGCATCAAGAGCGCCGTCGGCCAGATGGGCTTTTGGGAGGAGCTCGCCGAACGCATGGAGAGCGGCACGCGCGGCGTCGACTTCATCACCATCGACGGCGGCGAAGGCGGCACCGGCGCCGCTCCGCTGGTCTTCTCGGACCACGTGTCCCTGCCCTTCAAGGTCGGCTTCACGCGCGTCTACCGGCACTTCGCCGCGCGCGGTCTGACGGACCGCATCGTCTTCGCCGGCGCAGGCAAGCTCGGCTTCCCACACGAGGCGCTTCTCGCCATGGCCATGGGCTGCGATCTCGTCGGCGTCGCGCGCGAGGCCATGCTCGCCCTCGGCTGCATCCAGGCGCACGAGTGCCAGAGCGGCCACTGCCCCACGGGCGTCGCCACGCAGAAGGCACGCTACGCGCGCGGCGTCGACCCCACGGACAAGGCCGAGAAGCTCGCCGCCTACCTCGTGACGCTGCGCAAGGAGACCTTGTGGCTCGCGCGCGCCGCCGGCGTCCCCCATCCGAGCCTCGTCACCCTCGACCACTTCGAGCTGCTCGGCGAGGAGCTCGAAAGCCGAAGCGCCCGGGACCACTTTCGCTACGAGCCCGGCTGGGGCCGGCCGCCCGAGGGGCATCTCGTACCCCTCGGCCTCGGCCGGCCCGCGGAGTAGCTACGCCTACTGCCAGAGCACGCGCATGATGTTGCTCGAGCCATCGGCGACCATCAGGTGGCCCTGCCACTCGATGACCTGTCCTACCTGGTCACTCAGCCGCGCCATGGTGCCGGGCACCTGTTCGCCGGTCGAGCCCACGGAGCCGGCGATGCCGAGCACCGTGGACGTGGTGCCAGCCACCGGGTCCGTGCACCGCAGCGTGCCGCGCGTGGAGCTCGTGGTGAACCGCTCGTTGAAGCAAATGGAGCCATCCGCGCGGATCACGAAGTCGCCGCCACTCTGGAGCAGGGTGTTGACGATGGTCGCTCCGTCGGCGGCGCTCCCGCTCCGGTTGCCGAGCACGGCGACGAGCTGGTTGGCCGCAGCGTCGTAGCGGGCGATGCCCCAGGTCGAGCTGGACGGCGCGTTGAAGGCAGCTCCGAAGAAGGTGCCTTTGACGTGCACCCGGTCCATGGAGTCGAGAGCGATGTAGCAGCGCGGACTCGAGCAGCCCAGGAAGTCCGTGGGCGTCGTGCCGGTGCTGCTCGCGTCGAAGAGCAGGTCGACGACGTCCGTGGTTGGCTCGTAGGTGCGGATGCGCGTCCCATCGACGAAGATGACCCGGCCCGTGGAGTCGACCTCGCAGTCCTGGCCGTTGCTGGAGAAGCTCGCGAGCGTGCCTGGACCGCCGTCGCCGTAGCTGGGCGCGGTGGCGCTGCCGCCGCCGACGACAGTACGGATGCGCTCATCGGCCGTCCCGAGGTCGATGCGCCGGAGCCGGCCCGCGTTCGCGATGGCGCCGGTGAGCACGTAGAGGTAGTCGCTCGCCTCGTCGTAGCAGAGCGCGCGGGGCTCTGCGAGCGTGGCCAAGGCCGCCGGCCCGAGGTCTCCGGTGCTGCCCCGAACGCCCGTTCCGGCGACCAGACGAATGGCGCCGGCCGGGGAGACTTCGTAGACCTGGTGGTTGTTGACCGCCGCCACCCAGAAGGTGCCGTCGCTCGCCGCCGCGACGCCCTGCGGGGTCGTGATGCGCGCCGTCGAGGCGGCGCCGGGGATGCCCGTGCTCCCGGAAGAGCGCGTGAGGTTCACGACCGTCGAGACGTTGCCCGCGGGCGGTAGCGTGGCCGTGACCAGGAAGTCGATGGGGCTGTCCGGAAGCTCCACGGCCGAGGCGTCGAAGACGCGGGCGCGGAACGTGACCGGGCCCGCCTGAAGGCCGGTGAAGGCCGTCGCGACGCTCAGGCCCGACGCGCTCGTGGGGGACGTCGCCGCGTCGATGAACCCGGCGCCGCTCGCGACCTCCCACTCGACCCCGAGGCCCGCCAGCGGAACCGGCGGCATGGTGTCCGTCGTCACCTCCACGGTGAGCCCGCCAGGCACGGCCGCACCGGCGGCTCGCGGAGGCAACATGGTGCTCCCCACCGCGGCGACCGTCGGCGCGAGCCCCGGCGTCGGCAGCGGTCCCCAGACGCGGCGGAGCGCCCGGTTGCCGCCGTCGGCGATGAGCAGGTGACCTCCGGGGTGGATGGCGAGCCCATCCGGCGCGTTGAGTTGCGCGCTCCCGGCAGCGCCGCCGTCGCCGCCGCTTCCGGCGGTTCCGGTGCCGACAAACGTCGTCACGAGACCCGTGCCCGGGTCGATCTGGCGCACGCGATGGTCCGAGCTCGAGAAGAGGATCAGCCCCTCGTCCGTGACCGCGACGTCGCCGACGCTGGGCGGTCCAAAGGCGAGAGCCGAGACGCCTTCACCTACCCCTGCCGCGGGCAAGCCGAGCACGCGCGTGACCTCGTCCGTGGTCGCGTCGATGCGCAGAATCCCAGGGGTTGCCGAGGAGGCGAAGGGCCCAATGATGCGCCCCGACGCCAGCACGTCGCCTTCGTCGTCGATGGCAAGGGAGCATCGGTCGCTGCCGCAGACCGTGATGCCCAGGTTGGAGGTCAGTCCTTGCGGAACGACGGTGTTGATGATGCCCGTGGTCTCGACGACGCGGATGGCGCGCTTGGCACCGTCGTCGATGATCCACACCCGGCCGTCGGACGTGACCGCGACGTCCTCGGCCTCGCTGAGCTCCGCCGCCGTGGCCGCGGAGCCGTCGCCGAAGCCGGGACCACCCACGCTCGCGCCGCCGGCGATCGTGCTCACGATGCCCGTCGTGAGGTCGATGGCGCGTACGCGGCTGTTCGCCGCCACCAGCAGCCGGTCGCCGGCTTCGTCCACGAAGAGCCCGCGCGGGGTGCCGAGGTTGGCGGCACGTCGATCGCCGCCATCCCCGAGCGTGGTTCCGCCGCCTGCGAAGAGATCGAGGATGCCATCGTCGTCGATGGCGTACACGGCGTCGTCGACGATGACGTAGGTCGTTCCGTCGCTTCCTACCTCGACGTCACCGGGCGCCACGCCGGGACGGAAGGCCGGTGCGGCCACAGGCACGGTCCGCGCAGTGGTCGACGACTTCGCCGCATTCATGATGGTCGAGACGATGCCCGGCATGGGCGGCGTCGACGTGAGCGGCACGAAGAGGGGACGCAGCCCCATGGCGGTGAACACCGCGTCCCGCGTGCCGGGCCACGCCGCGGCGCGGAGCGTGAAACGCGCGAGCCCGACGCTGTCCGTGGTGACCGGGGAGACCGCGGCTTCGTAGGGACCGGGCTCGAGATCGAGGGCCATCCCGCTGAGCGGCATGCCCATCAGGTCCGTTACGCGGACGACGACGTCGCTGCCGTAGAACACGGCGGTCTCCGCCGACTGGGAGCTGCCCATGGCGACCGTGCCGGCGCTCGTGCGCGCGCAGACGGGGGCCGTGTCGCAATCGGCGTCGTCGCAATCCACGAGGCCATCGCAGTCCTGGTCGATGTCGTCGGCGCAGTCCTCCGGCGCTCCCGGGAAGATGCTCGCGTCGCGGGGCGCGCAATCGCCGAAGAGGCTCGCGCGGCCGAGGCTCCCGGCGCAGCTCAAGAGCGCCGCACCGGCGCCGACGCCGTCGCCGTCGAGGTCCTCGTAGGTCGACACCTCGTCGAAGGTCTCGTCGACGGTGCCGTCGCAGTCGTCGTCGACGCGCGGGCGGCCGAGGCAGCCGTCGAAGCCGAGGGGGTTCACCTCGTCGTCGCCGTCGTCGCAGTCGCCGCCGCGCGGCAGGCGTCCGGGCACGATGTCGCAGCTCACGACCCGGCTGGTGTCGTCGCCGAAGCCATCGTCGTCCGCGTCCGGGAACCAGCCGACGTCGCCGGCCATCTCGTCCACGCTCGCGTCGCAGTCGTTGTCGCGGAAGTCGCAGATCTCCGCGAAGCCCTCGCCACTGAAGGGGTCGACGTCGTCGCAGTCCGTGAGCGCCGCGGCACAGCGCGCGTCGGGAACCCGGTCGCGGTCGTCATCCTCCGTGTCCCCGGGGCTGATGACGAAGTCCGCGCGCCCGTTGCAGTCGTCGTCGAGGCCGTTGCAGCGCTCCAGGGCGACGGGGCTCACACTGCCGTCCGTGTCGTCGCAGTCGCCGGAGAGCACGACGCGGTCCGGCACCGGGTCGCAGCTCAAGACGGGCGGGCTTGCGGCGTTAGCGATGCCGAAGCCGTCGCCGTCGCCGTCGACGTACCAGGGAACCTCGACGGTGAACTCGTCGGCGATGCCGTTGCAGTCGTTGTCGATGCCGTCGCAGATCTCGGCGAAGACCGGGCTCACGCGGCGGTTCGCGTCGTCGCAGTCGTCGCCGAACACGGAAAAGCGCCGGCTCCCAGCACATGCCATGACCGTCCGGGTCCCATCGCCGCGACCGTCGCCGTCGCGGTCCTCGAAGCCCGCGACCCGCACGCCCTCATCGATGGTGCCGTCGCAGTCGTTGTCGAGACCTTCGCAGACCTCCGACGCCCGGCTGTTGATGCTCCGGACCGCGTCGTTGCAGTCGAGGCCGCAGACCGTGGTCATTCCCGGAACGGCGTTGCAGCAGAAGGCTGGCACTTCGCCGTCGCCGTCCGCGTCCCGGTCCCCCACCGTGCTCGGGTCGCAGTCCTCGTCGTGGTCGTCCGCGTCGCAGACCTCCGTGTTGCCCGGGAAGCGGTCCGGGTCTTCGTCGGCGCAGTCGAGGCCGCCGCAAAAGACCGAGTCCACGCCATCACCGTCCGCGTCACCCACGGCCGCACAGTCGGTGATGCAGGCGTCCATGCCCTCGTCGCAGATTTGGTCCGCGATGCAGGGATTCGTCGCCGGCAGACAACCGAAGGGGTCCGTGCCCGGCTCCCCCGGCCGGCAGCGCTCGATGCCGGTGCAGAAGAGCCCGTCGTCGCAATCCGCATCGCGGAAGCACGGCGCCGGCCCAGCGTCCGGCGAGCCCAGGTCCGGCGAGCCCAGATCCGGCGAGCCCAGGTCCGGCATGCCTTCGTCCATGGCCATGGGCATGTCGGGTACGCCGGCGTCCCCGCCCCCGGCGTCCCCCGGGCCCATGTCCGGGATCACCCCCGAGCTACTCCCGTCCGCGTCGTCACCGCAGCCGAGCGCCCCCCAGGCGGCTCCAACTGCGATTATGGTGAGAATGTAACGTGCCGCCATGAAGGGAATGCTCACTCCTGCATCGTTTTTCCGCAATGGCCCCAGCCTGGGGAGAAGTGTCGAAGGCGTGAACGGGCACGCAGGCGAAGGGAAAGTCGGCCCGCCTCCGCGGGCGTGAGGTAGCCTCGTCGCGATGGCACGGAGGCGGAGCGGTCGCGGGGACCTTCCGGAGACGCCCTGGGACCCGGAGCCCGAGGAACGCT
Organism: Myxococcota bacterium; assembly: GCA_039814655.1. Lineage (GTDB taxonomy): Bacteria > Myxococcota_A > Polyangia > Polyangiales > Houyiibacteriaceae > CALCTH01. The sequence continues at coordinate 11,397 of JBCCAW010000067.1, forward strand.
TGCGGCGCGTTCGCCGCACGGCCCTCTTTCAAGCGCTGCCGGAGGACGTGGCACGAAAGCTCGCCAAGGAGGCGACGCCCCTTCGTCTCCGTCGTGACGAGGCGCTCTGGCGCCAGGGCGCCTCGGGAACGATGGCCTTCGTCTGGGCCGGCTGGCTCGAAGTACGCCGCGACGAGGTGGTGCTCGGCGTCCAGCGCAAGGGGGCGTTCTTCGGCCTGAGCGCGCTCCTCGACGAGCCTCATACAGCCGACGTCGTGGGCGGCGCGGACAGTACGCGCTGCCTCGTGTTCGACGCGCAGGCCATGCGCCGAGAGCTCCTGCATCGACCGGAGTCCATGCTCGCAGCCATGGGCAACCTGCTCGGCCTGGTCTCGCGCCTCAACGAGCAGCAAACGCTCTATCGGCGCCGCGCGCCCGCCACGGAGCGCATCGTCTATCACCTTCGGGAGCTCACGCGAGACCGGGAATTTCCCGGGCAGAGCCTGGGTGCCGTGAACATCACTCAGGAAGAGCTCGCGCGCCTCGCCGGATGTTCGAAGCGGACGGTGAACGTCGTGCTCAGCGAGCTGGAGGCGGCCGGCGCCGTGGAGGTCGGGTACTCACGGCTCACGGTGCTGGACCTCGAGGCCGCCGAGACCCTCGTCCGCAAGAACCGCGACGAGGCCAAGGAGCCCCGGGAGCCATGAGGCCATCGCGGCTCCCGGTCGTCGCGTGGGTCGTGGCGTGTGCGGGCTCGGCCGGGCCCGCAGCGAGCAGCACGCCGGGGACCGCGCGCACGCCTCCCGCGGCCGACACGCCGGGGCCGCGCGATTCGGGGAGCGACGCGCTCGGCGCAGCGTGCGGTTCGCTCGAGAGTCTGGACGCCCTCACGTGTGTGGTGGCCGAGGGGCTCCGGCAAGGCCTTCCCGGCATGGACGTCAGCTGGGAGCCCGGCACCGTATCGTTGAGTCGACCGGAGGGGGCGACGGCCCGCGTCAGCCTCGACAACCTGCTCGTGGCCATGGCGCATGCGGGCAGCGAGGAAGCCGCGCTCGGCGTCCTCGAGAGCTTCGTCGCCTCGACGGTCGAAGCGGTGGCCGCCGGCGACCGTTCCATCGACCCGGCCGAAGTGCGAGCCGTGCTCAAGCCGCTGGCCTGGCTTCGCGCGCTTCCCCCGGACGCTCCGGCGCCGCAGACCCGGCCCTTCGGCGGAGAGCTCGTCGTCGTGTACGTGCGCGACCTGCCGCGCTCGCTTCGACTGCTGGGCCCCGGGGACCTTCAGGAGCTCGGGCTCGACGGCGCCGGCCTCGACGCGCTCGCCCGCGCCAACCTTCGGGCGGCTTTCCCCGGCGCGCCGCGCCTCGTCCCCTTCGCCGGCCTCGGCGCGCCGCTGCTTCGCGTCGACGCAGAGGACGGCTACGCCGCGGCGCGCATGCTCTTGCCCGGGCGCTTCGCGGCGCTGGCCCGCGAGGCCGGAGGGCTCCACGCCGCGGTCCCTACCCGGGACCTCATGCTCCTCGCCCGCGACGACGAAGCGGCCGCTCGGGAAGCGCTCCGCGTCGAGGCCGAGCAGCGCTTCGCGCGCGGCGCCTACCCGGTGAGCCCCCGGGTCTGGCGCTGGACGGAGGCCGGTTTCGTCCCGGCGGATTGACGCACGCGCTCAGGCGGCGTCGTCGTCGCCGTCGTCGCCGCCCGCCGCGCGCTCCGCGGCCTCCTGCGCCTCGCGTTCACGCTGGCGCTCGGCCTCTTGCTGCGCGCGCATCCAATCGGCGTTGCGGTCCCAGCGGTCCACGCGCCCATCGCCGTCGAGGTCCGTTCCCATGCGGATCATCTGGCCGTCCTCGAAGTACTCCCAGCGGTCCGGCCGCCACTCCGTGGCCGTGCTTCGCGCCGCGAGATCGCGCTCCGCCCGGGAGGGTCGCCCCTCTTCGTAGAACACCTTCGTGTCGATGCGCCCGTCGCCCACGCTATCCGTCTCGACGCGGAGGATGCGGCCTTCCTCGAAGAGCGTGACCTGGTCCATGCGCCCGTCGAAGTTGCGGTCCGATTCCTCGCGCTGCGGCCGACCTTCGTCGTCGTAGTAGCGGACGACGTCCTTGACGCCGTCCCCGTTGAGGTCGGCTTCGCGGCAAATGAGCACGAGCCGCGCCAGCCGACCCTCGCCGATGACCAGAAAGACCTTCCGCACGTCGGCGTACTCGTCGCCGCTGGTGTCGTACTCGCTGACCTCTCGGCCGACACCTTCGCCGGAGCAGCGGCCCTGGTCGTCGGCCGCGCGCTCGCCGCCGGCGCTGCTCGCGGCCCGCGCCTGCACGGAGGCCGTCGGCCGCTCGGGCTCGCTCTGCTTGCAGGCGAAGAGGAGCGACAGGAGACAGAGCGAGACCGACCAGCGGCGCGCGGCCGCGCCCCTCGCCGTCCCCGGGCCCGTCGTCGTCTCGCAGGCGCCTACGGTCCGTCGCTCGCTCACGGCGTCTCCTCGCTCTCGGTCGTGGCTTCCTCGGGAGGCTCCACGAAGGGGCTCTCGCCGGCCGGCAGGTTGCCGTCCGCGTCGGCGTCCGCGTCGGCGTCGGCGTCGGCGTCCGCGTCCGCGTCCGCGTCGGCGTCGGCGTCGGGGGCGGGTTCACTGGGCTCCTCCTCCGCGGCGGGGCTCTCGCCACCGGAGCTTGCGCGTGCGTCCGCCTCCGGGGCGACGACGCAGATGATCGGCTCGTCGCGCGGGCCAGCCTGGTCGGCGGGGATCAGGTCCTCCCGGTCCGCGGCGCCGTCACCGTCGAGGTCGTAGCGCACCGCGCGGAGCTGCCCGTCGGCAAAGACCTCGGATTTCTCGGCGACGCCGTCGTTGTTGTCGTCGTAGCGAGCTTCGACGAGGAGGCCCCGCTCGTACGTCTCCCAGGTGTCCGCGTCACCGTCGTTGGTGCGGTCGCGCTCGGCGCGCGCAACGCGCCCGTCTTCGCACCACATCCAGGTGTCGATGCGGCTGTCGAAGTTGGTGTCGAGCTCCTTGCGAACCAGCTCGCCGCTCTCGTAGTAGGCGATTTGGTCCATACGACCGTCGAAGTCGAAGTCGTGCTCCTCGCGGAGCGACGTCTCCCCGTCGGCGTCGTAGAAGCGTGTCACGTCGGCGCGCCCGTCGAAGTTCATGTCGATCTCGGTGCAGCGGCGTGCGCCGCTGGCGATGACATGCCGGATGTCCGGACGGCCGTCGTTGTTCACGTCGACGGCCTCCACCGTCGAGCCCGCGACGTCGCATTGCTCGCGTACGCGGCCTTCATCACGGCTTCCGGCGAGCACGTCCCCCTGCCCGATCCCGTCCGCCTCGCCGCGGCCTCCACAGGCCACGCTCGCCACGAGACCCACGACGATCGCCCAGCGGGGCCCGCGCTGCCGAGGCACGCGCTGCCCGGTCACGCGCCGCCAACGTGTCCCCCTCCGGCTTGATCTCATGTCCTCTATCCTTCGCCGGCCCCACGTGGCCGTACACCTCGCTTAGGTGTACGGCACGTCGCACGATTCATAGCGTAGCCGGCGCGGCCGTGGCGTCGACCGGATCTGTGTCCTGAAATTTGACGGTACACATGATGCCATATACCTTCACGCCCGTTCGATTCCCCGGGCGGCCCCTCCCCCGCGAGGCCCACGATGGCGCGTAAGAAGATCTCGACGACCGTGTACATCACGCCCGAGCAGAACGAGAAGCTGAAGCTGCTCCACGACCGGACCAAGGTCCCCGTCGCCGTGTACATCCGCGAGGGCATCGACCTCGTGCTCGAGCGTCACGAGGCCCAGCTCCCGGGCCAGCTCACGCTCGACGCCGCGACCAAAGGGAGCTAGCTCCCGGGGACGCCGCGCGCTGTGTCCACGCCGCGGCCTCGATGCCCCATGTCGTACCCCCTCGAGCGCATCCGCAACTTTTGCATCATCGCGCACATCGACCACGGGAAGAGCACCCTCGCGGACCGCATCCTCGACGTCACCGGCGCGATCACGAAGCGGGAGCAGAAGGACCAGCTCCTCGACCGCATGGAGCTCGAGCAGGAGCGCGGCATCACGATCAAGGCCCAGGGCGTACGCCTGCCCTACACGGCCGATGACGGAACCGAGTACCAGCTCAACCTCATCGATACGCCGGGGCACGTCGACTTCAGCTACGAGGTGAGCCGCTCACTGGCGGCCTGTGATGGCGCGCTCCTCGTCGTGGACGCCACGCAGGGCGTCGAAGCGCAGACGCTCGCGAACGTCTACCTGGCCCTCGAGAACGACCTCGAGATCATCCCGGTCTTCAACAAGGTCGACCTGCCCTCCGCGGACGTCGACCGGGTCAAGCGCGAGGTCGAAGAGGTGGTGGGCCTCGAGGTCGACGAGGTGCTCGCGTGCTCGGGCAAGACCGGCGCCGGCGTCAGGGAAGTGCTCGAGACCGTCGTGAAGCGCGTGCCGCCGCCGGCCACGGACCCGGACACGCCGCTTCGCGCCCTGCTCTTCGACAGCTGGTACGACCCCTACCGCGGCGCCATGAGCATGATCCGCGTCGTCGACGGGACCGTCAAAAAGGGCGGCCGCATCAAGATGATGGCGACCGGCGCCAGCTACGAGGTCACCGAGCTCGGCGTCTACAACCCCTTCCCGAAGGCCGTGGACCA
>JBCCAW010000399.1:0-5594 GCA_039814655.1 Myxococcota bacterium
CTGCCCGCGAGCATCGACACCATGCTCGAGAAGGGCGCGGAGTCCTTCTACCGCGGCGACGAGGTCTGGGACCTCGAGGCCGGCGCGTACGTCCCGCGCGACCTCGACCCGCGCGAGGCGCCGCTGGTCCACGTGCGCCAGGGCGCGAGCCCCGTGCTCTCGAGCAGCGCCGCCGAGGCCTGGGACCTCGGCGACGGCGTGCTCGGGCTGACCTACAAGACCAAAGCCAACAGCCTGGACGACGGCGTCATCGCGCTGCTCGGCGAGGCCGTAGACAAGGCCGAGGCGGACTTCGACGGCCTGCTCCTCTTCAACGAGGGCGAGCACTTCAGCGTCGGCGCGAACCTCTTCGGCATCGTGATGGCCGCGCAGCAGAAGGCCTGGGACCAGCTCGGCGCGCAGATCGCCAAGCTTCAGGCGACGACGCAACGCATGAAGTACGCGAAGGTGCCCGTGGTCGCGGCGCCCTACGGCATGGCCCTCGGCGGCGGCCTCGAGGTCTGCCTCGCGAGCGACGCGGTGCAGGCCGCGGCGGAGACCTACTCGGGCCTCGTGGAGGTCGGCGTGGGCCTGCTTCCCGGCGGCGGTGGCAACCTGAACCTGCTCTGGCGAGCCCTCGAGGGCATCCCCGAAGGCGCCCAGGTCGACAGCCAGGTGATGGTGCAGAAGGTCTTCGAGAACATCGCCATGGCCAAGGTCGCGACGAGCGCCGTCGAGGCCCAGCACTTCGGCTACTTCCGGCACCACGGGGACGGCATCAGCTTCGACCGGGCGCGGCACCTCCACGAGGCCAAGCAGCGCGTCCTCGGCATGGCCCGCGCCGGCTACCAGCCAAAGCCCAAGCGCGCCCACACGCTCCCGGGCGCGAGCGGTATCGCCACGCTCACGAGCGCCGTCGACACGCTCGTCGCCGGCGGCTTCGCCAGCGCGCACGACCGGCTCATCGCCACCAAGGTGGCCCATGTGCTCTGCGGTGGCACGGACGGCAACGCCGGGCCCGTCAGCGAGGAGCGCATGCTCGAGCTCGAGCGCGAGGCCTTCCTGAGCCTTTGCGGCGAGAAAAAATCCCAGGAGCGCATGCAGCACATGCTCATGAAGAACAAGCCGCTCCGTAACTGAAACACCGATCGAACGCAGGAGAAGAAGCCATGGCTGAAGAAGTCGTCATCGCCGAGGCCGTCCGCAGCGCGGTCGGTCGTGCCCACAAGGGCTCGCTCAAGTACGCCCGCCCCGACGAGCTCGCGGGCGAGGTCATCGCGGGCCTCATGAGTCGCGTCCCGCAGGTGAAGGGTGAGCTCGTCGAGGACGTGATCCTCGGCTGCGCCATGCCCGAGGGCCAGCAGGGCCTGAACGTCGCGCGCTACGCCGGGCTCCTCGCGGGGCTCCCGGAGGACACGAGCGCCATGACCATCAACCGCTTCTGCTCGAGCGGCCTCCAGGCCATCGCCATCGCGGCGGGAAACATCGCGAGCGGCTGGGCCGACGTGATGGTCGCCGGCGGCATCGAGAGCATGACCGCGGTCCCCATGACGGGCTTCAGCCCGAGCATGTCGCCGGAGCTGATGGAGAAGCTGCCCACGGCCTACACGCCCATGGGCATCACGGCGGAGAACGTGGCTTCGAAGTTCGAGATCGGCCGCGAGGAGCAGGACCAGTTCGCCTACGACTCGCAGATGAAGGCCAAGGCCGCGCTCGAAAACGGCGTGTTCCGGGACGAGATCGTGCCCGTGAGCGGCGTGCGCTACGCGGAGGGCGAGCGGCAGACCTTCACCTTCGAGGTCGACGAGATGCCCCGGCCCGACACGAGCGTCGAGGGCCTTGGCAAGCTCCGCCCGGTCTTCAAGCAGGGCGGCTCGGTCACGGCGGGCAACAGCTCACCGCTCTCCGATGGAGGCGCCGCGGCGCTCGTCATGTCCAAGGCGAAGGCCGAGGAGCTCGGCGTCGAGCCCCTCGCGACCTTCAAGCACTTCGCGACCTGCGGCGTGGACCCGGCCATCATGGGCATCGGCCCGGTGCCCGCGGTGCAGAAGCTGCTCCGGCGCACGGGCCTCACGGTGGACGACATCGACGTCTTCGAGGTCAACGAGGCCTTTGCGAGCCAGGCGAGCTACGTGAAGAAGACCCTCGGCCTCCCGGACGACAAGCTGAACGTAAACGGCGGCGCCATCGCCCTCGGGCACCCGCTCGGCTGCACCGGCGCGAAGCTCACGGCCACGGCCCTCTACGAGCTCAAGCGGCGCGGCGGCAAGTACGCCATCGTGACCATGTGCATCGGGGGCGGCATGGGCGCCGCAGGCCTTTTCGCGCGCGCCTGAGAAGCCGCGGTTGGCCGGCGCGGGGACGCAACGAATCCACCGGTTGTCCCCAGCGCCATCCCCCGGCTGAGGACAACCGACCGTGCGGAGTGCAGAAGTGTCCGCTCGCTGGGGCGTTTTGGGTCTGTCGATGCGGACCCGGGCCGCATCATGAACAGCACCTAGGGCGCTCCCTGCGGTATCGTGCGTTACCTCATGGTTGCGCTCGCCGAGACCGCCCTTCACTGGCGTCCCCTCCCGGGATGGGGCCCCCCGGACCTGAGCTGCCCGCGCACGGGCGTGGCCATGTGGGAGCACGACCGCGACGGGGTGATCTACACCGTGCCCGACCGGCTCATCGACGATGACGCCGCGGATTTCATGATCGCGCAAGACAACGCCCGCCTCCGCCGCGGGGTGCCGCTGACGGTGCTCCATGATTGGTCCGCAAGCGAGGGGTACACCTCGTCGGCCCGGGCCCGGCTCACGCGTCACGTCCTCGCGCACACGGAGCTCTACGCGCGCATCGGTATTGCCGTGCGGCCCGCAAGCCGGCTCCTTCGCATGGGCGTGCAGGTCGCCTCGACGACCCTGGCCTTGGCCGGCGTGTCCTTTCGCGTGTACCCGCGCCTCGAGGTGGCCGTGCGCGCCCTCGGCCTTCGTCGCGGGTAACTCCAACGCGTGGGAAGAACGCGCGAATGAACGCCACGCCGGCAACGTTGGCGCCCGCGCCGCGTCTCCTACGGGTCCCCCATGTTCATTGCGTTCCTCCTCGTTCTCTTCACGGCCCTGGTCGCGCTCAACGTCTACGTGGCGAAGCGCGCCGCGCGCGTGTTCGGCCTTGGGGTGCGGGGCCGGCGCGCGCTCCTCGCGACGGGCCTCCTGGGTCTGGTGCTCCTCTTCGGTGCCCGGGCGGCCGGCGCCCAGCTCGGCGACCTCGCACGCCCCCTCGCGCTCCTCGGTGCAGGCCTCAGCCTCGCGATGCTCCTCGCCGGCGCCATGCTCCTTCACGTCGACGCGCTGCGCGCGGTCGGCTGGCTGACGCGGCGCGTCCGGCGCAGCAAGGAAGCGGCGGCGCCACCGGCCCGCGACGGCCGCCGGGACTTCATCGAGCAGGTCGCCTCCGGCGCCGCGCTCACCGTCGGCGGGACGGCAGGCCTCTGGGGCGTCGCCTTCGGCCGCCACGATTACGCCCTCGAAGAGGTCGTGGTGCGCCTCCCGGGGCTCCCGCGCAGCCTCGAGGGATTCACGCTGGCGCAGCTCTCGGACATCCACTTCGGCACCTTCGTGGGCGAGACGCAGCGCCAGGACGCGCTCGAGTTCGTCGGCCGGGCCCGGCCGGACCTCATCGTGCTCACCGGCGACCTCATCGACCACGACGCCCGCTACGTGCCGCTCCTCGGGCATCTCGTGGAGGACCTGCGCCCCTTGGCGCGCTTCGGCGTGGCAGCCATCCCTGGCAACCACGACCACTACGCCGGCGTGGACCAGGTGCTCGCCACGCTCCGGCGCGCCGGCGCCGACGTGCTGCTCAACGCCGGAAAGAGCATCGGTGATGCCGGCGGGGCCTTCGCGCTCGTCGGCGTCGACGACCGCTGGGCACGGCGAGGCGGCGCCGGGCCGGACCTCGAGCGCGCGCTCGCCATGGTGCCGCCGGACCTGCCGCGGGTGCTCCTGGCGCATCAGCCGGCCTATTTCCGCGAGGGTCCAGCGGGACGGGTGGGCCTCCAGCTCTCGGGACACACGCACGGGGGTCAGATCAGCCTCGGCTGGAACCCCGCCGAGGTGGTGCTGCCCTACGGCTACGTGCGGGGCCTCTACACGCACGAAGGCAGTCAGCTCTACGTGAACCGGGGCTTCGGCACGGCGGGGCCGCCGGCGCGCGTGGCGAGCGCCCCGGAGATCACGAAGCTCGTGCTCACCGCAGGCTGAAGGGCAGCGCCGGCGCGACACCTCTCGGCCCCGTGAGCGCCCTCCCCCCTTCGGGAGGGTTCTTTGCTAGGGTCCGCCGCGCATGTTCGACCCGCTCCGCGACCCGGCTCCGGTGCCCGTGCACCCCGGCGAGACGCCCGGAGACGACCCGGCGCTCGGCCTCTTCCAGGTGCTCCGGGAGGACGGCGGCGCGCGCGAGGCGCGGGCGCCGCAGCTCAGCGCGAAGACGCTCCTGGCCATGTTCCGGCACATGCTCCGGGTGCGGCTCCTGGACGAGCGCATGATGATGCGCCAGCGCCAAGGCAAGGTCGGCTTCTACGGCGCCATCACGGGCCAAGAGGCCACTCCCATCGCCGCCGGCTTCTCCCTGAAGACCCAGGATTGGGTGTTTCCCGCGCTTCGGGAGAGCGCGATCATGCTCGTGCGCGGCTTCCCGCTCACACGCTACATCGCGCAGGTCTATGGCAACGCCGGGGACGTGCTCAAGGGCCGGCAGATGCCGAGCCACATGAGCGGCCGCGCGGTGAACCAGGTGGCCTGGAGCTCCTGCCTCGGCCCCCAGCTCCCGCAGGCTGTCGGTGCGGCCATGGCTGCCAAGCGCCGCGGAGACGACGCGGTGGTGCTCGGCTTCATCGGCGACGGGGCCACGAGCGAACCCGACTTTCACGCCGCCATGAATTTCGCCGGCGTGTTCCGGCCCCCGGTGGTGCTGATCTGCCAGAACAATCACTGGGCCATCAGCGTGCCCAGCGAGAAGCAGACGGCGTCGGCCACCTTCGCCGTAAAGGCGCGGGCCTACGGCTTCCCCGGCGTGCGCGTCGACGGCAACGACGTGCTCGGGACCTACCGCGTCATCAAGGAGGCGGTGCAGCGGGCCCGGGAGGGCGGCGGCCCGACCTTCATCGAAGCCCTCACCTACCGCATCGGTGCGCACAGCTCGAGCGACGATCCGACGCGCTACCGCAGCGAGGACGAGGTCGAGGCCTGGCGCCAAAAGGACCCGCTCCAGCGTTTCGAGCGCTTTCTTCGCGGGGCGGGGCACCTCGACGACGACCTGCGTGCGCGCTTGGAGCAAGAGCTCGAAGCCGAGATCAAGGCGGCCATCACCGAGGTCGAGGCCATGCCCCGGCCGGCGACGGAGACGCTCTTCGAAGACGTGTATGCGGACGTGCCCTGGCACCTCCGCGCTCAAGAAGACGAGCTACGCGCGGCGGACCCGCCTCCGGGTCACGACTGAGTGCACCGCGCGACCAAGCCAAGCATCCCGAGAGAGAGAAATAGACATGGCGAACAAGAGCTATGACGCGATCGTCATCGGCGCGGGTCCCGGCGGCTACGTCGCCGCCATCCGCCTCGGTCAGCTGGGCC